>SKKS01000420.1 GCA_007123625.1 Paracoccaceae bacterium | reverse complement strand
CCATGACCCGCACCCCTGCCCCCTATCCCGCAGCGCGCATGCGCCGCACGCGCCGCACCGCCGCCCTGCGCGACATGGTTCAGGAACACCGCCTGAGCGCCGCCGACCTGATCTGGCCCGTATTCGTGCGCGAGGGGGAAGCAGTCACCGAGCCGATCGCGTCGATGCCCGGTGTGGCGCGGCTGTCGATCGACAACGTGGTGCGCGCGGCGGCCGAGGCTGCGGAACTGGGTATCCCCGCGATCTGCCTTTTTCCCTATACCGACCAGTCCTTGCGCACCGAAGACTGTGCCGAGGCATGGAGTCCCGACAACCTGACCAACCGTGCCATCCGCGCAATCAAGGCCGAGGTTCCCGAAATCGCCGTGATGACCGACATCGCGCTCGATCCTTACAACGCCAACGGCCATGACGGGTTTGTGGTGGATGGTCAGATCGTCAATGACGCAACGGTCGAGGCACTGGTGAAGATGGGGCTGGCGCAGGCCGAGGCCGGGGCGGATATCCTTGGCCCATCGGACATGATGGACGGACGCATCGGCGCCTTGCGCACGGCGCTGGAAGCGGCAGGCCACCGCGATGTCACCATTCTGAGCTACGCCGCCAAGTTCGCCAGCGCCTTCTACGGGCCCTTCCGCGATGCGGTCGGCGCGGGGGCGCGGCTGGTGGGCGACAAGAAGACCTATCAGATCGATCCCGCCAACCGGGCTGAGGCGCTGGCCTGCGTCGCGCGCGATCTGGCCGAGGGCGCGGACATGGTGATGGTCAAGCCCGGCATGGCGTATCTGGACATCTGCCGCGCGGTCAAGGACAGCTTCGGCGCGCCGACCTTCGCGTATCAGGTGTCGGGCGAGTACGCGATGTTGATGGCTGCTGCGCAGAACGGCTGGCTGGACGGTGACAAGGTCATGGTCGAAAGCCTGCTGGCTTTCAGGCGCGCAGGATGCGACGGGGTGCTGACCTATTTCGCCCCCCGCGTGGCACGCTTGTTGCGCGACAGCTGAGCCGCGCGCAACGCCACGGCAGGCGATAGCCTGCCCAGTGTGCGCCTGCCCCGCTCCGTCGGGCGTGACAGCGGGGCGTGCATGCCCTATACTCCGGACCAGAACAGCCGGGCAACACGGCTGCATCGAGGCATCATCGACATGCGAGGCGGAACATGAGCAGCATTTCCCGGCCCAGCGGCGGCACCAGCCGCCGGAGTATTCTTCTTGGCCTTGGGGCCCTTCCCGTTTTGGCCGCTTGCGGAAATCCGGTCGGCAGCGACGGGCCGGAACGGCTGGACGCGCGCGTGGACGCCGCGCGCGACTTCCTGCGCTCGAACTACGCCAGCCTTGGCGATCTGTTCGACAAGGCACACGGGATCCTGTACATTCCGGTGGTGACCGAGGCAGGGCTTTTCGTCGGTGGCGGGTACGGACAGGGTGCATTACGCATCAATGACGTGACGGTGGATTTCTATTCGGCCACCCGGGCCAGCTTCGGGCTGCAGGTCGGCGCGCAGCAATACGCGCATGCGCTGTTCTTCATGACCGAACAGGCGTTGGCCGATTTCCGTCGCTCCGAAGGCTGGGCCGCCAGCGCGGATCTGCGCTATGCGGTGCCGACGCACGGCGGCAGCATGGGGGCGGAGACCACGACCCAGTTCGCCCCGGTGATCGCGGTGGTGTTCGGGCAGTCGGGCCTGATCGCGGGCGCTTCGCTGGCCGGTGTGCGGTATCGCCGGATCATTCCCTGAGTCTTCCGGACCGCGCGTGCGACCGCAAGTGCGGGGTGTCAGTTTAGGGTCGCCAGCGCCGCCAGATCCGGCAAGGGCACGATTGCCGGGTCATGCCGGGGGTATGGGCGCAGCTTGCGCAGCAGCCAGGGGCGCGTGTCCGGCGCGGGCCATGCCAGATGCACCACAAAGAACGGCGCTTGCCAGCCTTCGATCACGAACACCGCATCATCACTGCCCAGCGCTGTGCCGATGGCATTAATGCGCATGCGCTGGAACGGGTGATCGGGCGCCAGTTCGGTGCGCAATTGCGCGAGGAACGCCGACACTTGCGACGGCATCAGCCCGCACCAGCCCGCCGGCCAGTCGAATTCGACCGCGTCCGTCATGGCACAGCAACCGGTCCGTCCAGCACCATTGCCACCACGCCCAGCGCGATCAGCGCGCCCATTGCGATGTTGAACGCCTTGAGGCGCACAGGCACCGACAGGAATCGGCGCAGCGCCTGACCCGCTGCCGCCCAGCCCACCGACGATGTCACCCCCGCCAGCGCAAAGGCCAGGGCCACCAGCGTCGCCGTCAGCCAGGGCGCTTCGGGGCTGACGAACTGGGCCGAAACCGCAATCGCCATCACCCAGGCCTTGGCGTTGATCCACTGGAATGCGGCGGCCTGAACAAAGGTCATCGGCCGTGGTTCGCCCCGCGCCGAAGGAAGCCCGCCCTTGGTGGCGATCTGCCAGGCGATCCACAACAACAGCGCCGCGCCTCCCCAGCGCAACCCCTCGCGCAGCAGCGCCGATTGCTGGAACGCCTCGCCCAGCAGGACGCCGACCGCGAGCACCATCCCCGCAAAGCCCAGCCAGACACCGTTGATGTGCGGGACCGTGCGCGCCAGACCGAAATTCACCCCCGATGCTGCCAGCATCGCGTTGTTCGGCCCCGGCGTCCAGCATCCGGCAAAGGTCAGCACAAGAAGTGCGGCGAAGGTTTCGATGGGCATGGCGGCACCGCCTGCTAAAAGGTATGAAAGACTGACCTATTATCCGCGAAAACTCCGGGCTGTCAAGTCAGAAGCTGGTCGCGCGTCAGCGTGAAATCGGACGCCACCCAGCGCCATTCCAGTTCGCGCAGCGCACGGCCCAGTGCCGGGCCAGTGCAGCGCGGCATCAGGTCGGCGGCCCGCAACGGGAAGCGTTGTGCAGCACCCCGCGCCACTTCTGCGTGCCAGCCGTCGGGCAAAAGCTCGCGCGCGCGCGCGGCGCGCAGCAAGGCCGCATCGGCGCCGACATCGGCGCCCAGCCAGTACCCCAACGCCGCAAGGCCAGCATCGGTGGCGGCGTGTTCGTTCAGGCGTACCAGATCGCGGGCCTCGGCCCGGCTCAGGCGCAGGGCGGAATCGACTTCGTGCGGCGCCAGCACGGCCAGCCGCCGCAACCAGCCCGGCGCCAGCCCGCCTTCGAGAAACACCATCAGCCCCAGCGCCGACGGGTCCGCGCCCGGCAGCGCCGCCTCCAGCACGCCGGTCGCGGCCATGGAGCGCACCGCCGGGCCGGGGTCGGGTGCGCGCAGGAGCTTGCGCATCTCGGCGCCGACACGTTCACGCGACAGCTGCGCAATCCCGTCCGCATGCGCCGCGCATGCGTCCAGCGCGCCCGCGTCCGCCGGATGCTGGGGGTCGCCGAAATGCGCTTGAAAGCGAAAGAACCGCAGGATGCGCAGATAATCCTCGCGGATGCGGTCAGCGGGGGTGCCCACGAAACGCACCCGGCGCTGTACCAGATCGCTCAAGCCGCCCAGGGGATCGACCAGGGAGCCATCGGCGCGGGCATAAAGCGCGTTCATGGTGAAATCGCGGCGCGCTGCGTCATCTTCGACCCGGTCGGCAAAGGCGATCACCGCATGACGGCCAAAGGTTTCCACATCGCGGCGAAAGGTCGTGACCTCGTATCCGCGCCCATGGGCGACGACCGTTATGGTGCCGTGGTCGATGCCCGTGGGCACCGCCTTCAGTCCCGCTTGCGCGGCCAGCGCCACCACGGTTTCGGGTCGCGCGTCGGTGGCGATATCCACGTCCGACACCGCCCGCCCGATCAGCGCGTCGCGCACGCACCCGCCCACGCAAAGCGCCTGATGCCCGGCATTTTCCAGCATGGCAAGCACCGCTTGTGTGGCGGTGTCGCTCAGCCAGGTGCCGCTTGCCTTCATGGTTCGATCCGATCCGCCAGCCCGCGCAGGATACGCGCCGTCGCCCCCCAGATGTAATAGGGCCCCCACGGCACCGTATAGTAGCGCCGCCACTGCCCCAGCCACAAGCGCCGCTCGATGCGGTAGCGCGCGCGGTTCATGACATGACCCAGCGGCACGGCAAAGACCTCGTCCACCTCGCCCGGTTGCGGGCGGGGCGCAAAACCCGGATCGACGCGCGCCAGCACCGGCGTGATGGCAAAGCCGGTGACAGTCTCGTGCATCGGCAGATGGCCAAGTATCTGCGCGGCATCGGGGTCGAGGCCGATTTCCTCGCGCGCCTCGCGCAGGGCGGCGGCGTCGATGCTGGCGTCGGCCTCGTCGCGCTTGCCGCCGGGGAATGCGATCTGGCCGGGGTGGTGGCGCAGATGCGAGGCCCGCTTGGTCAGCACCAGCCGCAGGCCGTCCGCGTGCGGCTGTACACCGACCAGAACCGCCGCCGGGCGCAACTTGCGCTGCGGGTGGGCGGGCGATTCGCGGTTCAGGTCGTAGTCACTGGACGGACGCGCAGGGCGCCCCAGCGCCGCGACCAGCGCGGCAAGGGGGTCACTGGCCGGTGGTGCTGTCATTGCCCGCGTCCCGCGTGCCCTCGAACCCCAGCCCGGCCGGGTCCATGACGTAATGCGCGCCGCAGAACTGGCAGTCGGCGGTGACCGTGCCTTCGGGCGTTGTCATGGTGGCGATGTCCTTGGCGGAATAGATTGACAGGCTTTGCCGGACCTTGTCCTCGGAGCAGGTGCAGCCGAAGCGCACCGGCTGCGGGTCGTAGACGCGCGGCGCTTCTTCGTGGAACAGCCGCACCAGGAGGTCCGTTGCCTGCACCGCCGGGCCCACAAGCTCGGGCATTTCGACCGTATCCAGAAGCATGTTGACGCGGCTCCAGTTCTCGGCGCTGTCGCCGTCGCCGACAACATCGGCGGCCTGCAGCAATCCGCCGTCGCCTGATCCGCCGCCGCTGACATGGGGTGCGGCCTTGGGCATGTGCTGCAGCATCACCGCGCCACCGCGCCAGCCGCTGCCCTGCGCGGCGAAGCGCATGGCAAAGCGGGTCGGCAGTTGTTCGGACTGCGCGAAATAGCTTTGCGCGCAATCGCTGAGCGAATTCCCCGCGATGGGGGTGATCCCCTGATACGGGGTCGTGCCCGCGCCCTGGTCGATCAGGATGGCAAAGTATCCGTGCCCGATCTGGGCGAATCCGGGCCCCTGCAGGTCCAGCCGGTCCGCATCATAGCTGGCATAGGCGCGGATGCGGGCGGGTGCTCCGTCCTTTGTCGGGGCGAAATAGTCGGTGGCGATCAGCCGCGCCGGGCCGTTGCCGCGAATCTGTAGCGACAGCTTCCAGCGCAGCTTGATGGCCTGACCGATCAGCGTGGTCAGCATGGCGGCTTCGGCCACCAGTTCCTCGATCACACGGGGGTAGCTGTGCTGCGACAGGATGTCGTCGAGCGACTGGTCCAGCCGGGCCACCCGTCCGCGAATATCGGGACGGTCGAGTTGAAAAGGCAGGACGGTATCGTCCCAGGCGATTTGTGCACCGAGGCTCATGAGCGATCTCTTGCAGGGAGTGAGGGGTTCGCGCTTGGCATTGGCCTCTCATATATGATTGCCTGGCGAATGGCCAAGGGCAGGTGGGACAGGCAGGCGAAAACGGAGGCAGGTTCGAGATGATCAGGCGGTTCGGTCCTTCGGGCGTGACGGGGCAAGCGTATGTGCGCCGCCCGGGCGTGTATGCGGTCCTTTTGCGTGAAGGGCGCGTGCTGCTGACGCATCAGGACGCGCCCGAGCGTGAATTCCAGCTTCCCGGCGGCGGGGTCGATCCCGGCGAACACGCGCTGGCGGCGCTGCACCGCGAGGTGTTCGAGGAAACCGGCTGGCGCATTGCCCCGGAGCGGCGGCTGGGTGCGTTCCGGCGGTTCACTTACATGCCGGAATACGCGATCTGGGCCGAAAAGCTGTGCGTGATCTATCTGGCGCGGCCTGTGCGGCGGCTGGGGCCGCCGGTCGAACCGGGGCACAGTTGTCACTGGATGCCGCCTGCGCAGGCGGCAAGGGTGTTGGCGAACGATGGCGACCGTGCGTTCCTGCGCGGGTGTGTCCCGGGGTGCTGAGTGCGGCAGGTGCTTGCCGCACAGAACAGAAGCGCCCGCGGGCCGCGCCCACCCACCCCGCACGCCCCGCGGGCGCGCTCTGCCGCTGTGGGTGTGCATGCCTTCGGCACGCGGGTTTATTCCCACCAGCGGTCCACCACGGCAATATCGGCGTCCGACCAGCCCAGGTGATGGGCCAGTTCGTGGACGTAGACGTGTGTTATCAGTTCGCCCAGGCTGACGTCACCGCGGTCGATCCACTCCTCCAGGATGGGGCGGCGGAAAAGCCAGATCGTGTCCGGCTCCATCGGTTGGTCGAACAGGGACTTCTCGGTCAGCGGCACCCCGCTGTAGAGGCCGGTCAGTTCATAAGGATCGTCCATGTCCATCTCGGCCAGAATCTCGTCGGGCGCGAAATCCACGATCTGCAGCGCCACGCCGCGGGCGGCGTCGGCGAACTGGGGCGGCAGTGCAGCGATGGCGGCCTCGGCCAGGGTCGCGAAATCTTCCAGCGAGGGGGCGTTTCGCCCTGCCCAGGGTCTGGTCATGGTGTCCTCCGGCAGGGAGCCTGTGATCAACTGCCCCATACCCCCGATATGGACAAAACCGGGCGCCTGTGAAAGAGGAAGCGCAACAGGAGTGCCCCCATGACCGCTGCCCCAACTGTCACCCGTTTCGCGCCCTCGCCCACCGGGTTTCTGCATATCGGCAACCTGCGCACGGCGCTGTTCAATTTCCTGATCGCCCGCAAGACCGGCGGGCAGTTCATCCTGCGGCTGGATGACACCGACCGCGAACGGTCGAGGCAGGAATATGTCGACGGGATCATGACCGATCTTGACTGGCTGGGCCTGCACTGGGACCGGGTCGAGCGGCAGTCCGAGCGGCTGGACCGCTATGCGGCGCAAGCCGACGCGTTGCGCGCGGCGGGGCGGTTCTATGAATGTTTCGAATCCCCGACCGAGCTGGACCTGAAGCGCAAGAAGCAGCTGAACATGGGTCGCCCGCCGGTCTATGACCGCGCCGCGCTGACGCTGGACGCGGACGCCCGCGACAGGCTGCGCGCCGAAGGGCGGCAGGGCTACTGGCGTTTCCTGCTGGACCAGGAACGGATTGAATGGACCGACGGGATCCTCGGCGATCTGTCGATTGACGCCGCCAGCGTGTCCGACCCGGTGCTGATCCGCGCCGACGGGCAGGTGCTGTATACCTTTGCCAGTTCGGTCGATGACATGGACATGGGCATCACCCATGTGGTGCGCGGGGCCGACCATGTGACCAACACCGCGACGCAGGTGCAGATCATTTCCGCCATGGGCGGCACACCACCTGCGTTCGCGCATCACAGCCTGCTGACGGGTGCGCAGGGCGAGGCGCTGTCGAAGCGGCTGGGCACGCTGTCGTTGCGCGATCTGCGCGCGCAGGGAGTGGAGCGCATGGCGCTGTTGTCGCTGATGGCGCGGCTGGGTTCGTCGCAGCCGGTGGTGCTGGCCGATGATCTGGACGCGATCGCCGCAGGGTTCGATCTGACGCAATTTGGTGCGGCGCCCACCAAGTTCGACGCCGCCGACCTGTGGCCGCTGACGCGCCAGCATATCCAGCGGTTGCCGTTCGACGTGGTTGCCGCGCGGATCGCCGATCTGGGAGTGCCCGATGCGCTGGCGCCGCAGTTCTGGGACGTCATGCGCGAGAACATCGACCGGCTGGACGATTTGGCCGACTGGTGGGCGCTGTGCCGTGATGGGGCCGAACCCGAAGTCGCGGCTGAAGACACCGAGTTCGTGGCGCAGGCGTTGGCGATGTTGCCGCCGCAGCCTTGGGGGCCATCGGCATGGTCGGAATGGACCGGCGCGGTCAAGGCCGCCACCGGGCGCAAGGGCAAGGCGCTGTTCATGCCACTGCGCAAGGCGCTGACCGGGCGCGCAAACGGCCCCGACATGGGCGCGCTCATGCCGCTGTTGCAAAAGCTCCCGGCGCGGGGTTGACCCGCGCCGGGAATGCGCAGGTTTACAGCCCCTTGGCGCGGTAGCTGGCGGCGACCTTTTCAATTGCCACGATGAACGCGGCGGTACGCAGGTCCTGCACGTCCTTGCGTGAGCGCCAGACCTCGGCAAAGGACTGGTACGCGGTGCGCATGGTGTCATCCAGCCCTGACCGCACCAGCGTCAACTCATCTGCGCCCTGCAGGTAGCGGCGCTTGAAATCCGGCTTCAGTTCCCAGCCCAGTCCCTTGTCCGCCGACAGCCGCTCGAGTTCCTTGACCAGCAGCATGGCGTGGGCTTCCTCGTTCCGGCGCTGCATCCGTCCAAAGCGGATGTGGCTGAGGTTCTTGACCCATTCGAAATAGGACACGGTGACCCCGCCCGCGTTCGCATACAGGTCGGGGATGATGACCGTGCCCTTTTCGCGCAGGATCTCGTCGGCGCCGGCGGTGACGGGACCATTCGCGGCCTCGATGATCAGGGGCGCGCGGATGCGGCCCGCGTTGCCCATGTTGATGACACTTTCCAGCGCCGCCGGGATCAGGATATCGCAGTCATGTTCCAGCACGCTGGCGCCGTCCTCGACATGGGTGGCGCCGGGAAAGCCTGCGACCCCGCCATGTTCGGCGATCCAGGCGCGCAGGGCTTCGATGTCCAGGCCTGCATCGTTCAGCACCGCGCCATCGCGCTCGATCACGGCGGTGATACGGCAATCGTCTTCTTCGGACAGGAACTTCGCGGCGTGATAGCCGACGTTGCCAAGCCCCTGCACGATCACCCGCTTGCCCCCAAGATCGTCCGAAAGATTGGCCTTGGCCACGTCCTGGGGGTGGCGGAAGAATTCGCGCAAGGCATACTGCACGCCGCGGCCGGTGGCTTCGACCCGGCCCTTGATTCCGCCCGCGTTCAGCGGCTTGCCGGTGACGCAGGCACGCGCGTTGATATCGGTGGTGTTCATGCGCGTGTACTGGTCGGCGATCCAGGCCATTTCACGCTCGCCCGTGCCCATGTCGGGGGCGGGCACGTTCTGGGCGGGGTGTATCAGGTCGCGCTTGGCCAGTTCATAGGCGAAGCGGCGGGTGATCTGCTCCAGCTCGTGTTCCTCGTACTGGCGGGGGTCGATGCACAGTCCCCCCTTGGACCCACCGAAGGGCGTTTCCACCAGTGCGCACTTGTAGGTCATCAGCGCGGCCAGTGCCTCGACCTCGTTCTGGTTCACTTCGGGGGCATAACGGATCCCGCCCTTGACCGGCTCCATGTGTTCGGAATGCACCGAGCGGTAGCCGACGAAGGTTTCGATCTTCCCGCGCAGGCGCACGCCAAAGCGCACGGTATAGGTGGAATTGCAAATCTGGATCTTCTCGGCCAGTCCCGGTGGCAGGTCCATGTGCGCCACGGCGCGCCGGAACATGAGGTCCACATTCTCGCGAAATCCGGGTTCCTTGATTTCCAGCATCCTGAGCTCCAATCGTGATGAACGGTTTGGCGTGTGCGCTCAAAAGTCGCACCCCTCCACAGGGATACGCTCAAAGTTTCATCGCCGTCTACCGCCTAGCAGGGAATTCTTAGCGACCGGTGTACCGGTTTCGGGCGAATCCAAGGCCGGGAGCGCCAAAATATTGCCACGACCCGGTGGTAGCTCTTGCGCTGCAAATTCGTTTGCGTGGGCTCTTCCGGCCCTGCGCAAAGCAGGAGTCATTGACGTGAAACGCAAAGTTCCAGCTGGTACGGCCTTTTCCGACGGGCATCCCCGCGTTCGCAGCTTCGTGCGTGGCGAAGGCGGCAACATGATGGTTGTCGGGCTGATATTCTTCGTCCTGATCCTGATGGTGGCAGGAATTTCAATCGATCTTATCCGGCATGAACAGAAACGGGTTCAGATTCAATCACTTTCCGACCGTGCGGTGCTGGCCGCAGCCAGCCTTACGCAACCCCAGGATGTCGAGGACGTGGTGCGTGACTACTTCGAGCGCGAGGGTCTGGCGCAGTATCTGGTGTCGGTCAACGCGTCTCCGGCCAGCCTGAACGCGCGCGAGGTCCAGGTGGTCACGCGCGCTGTCGTTCCGGCCATGTTCACGCGGCTTGTCGGGTTGTCGCAGCTCGAATCGGCCGTGGTCAGCCGCGCCGAGGAACGCGTCAGCGACGTCGAGGTGGTGATGGTGCTGGATCTGTCGAACTCGATGAACCAGTTCGAGCGGATCGACAATTTGCGCATCGCGGGCGAGGAATTCGTCGACACGATCTATGAAAACGCGCAGGAGGACCGGATCGCGATCTCGATCGTGCCCTATACCGGGCAGGTCAACGCGGGGCGCGATCTGCTGGGCTATTACACCACAACCTATGACCAGCCCAATTCCGCCTGCGTTCTGTTCAATGGTACGGACTACAACCAACTCAGCCTGTCGCAAAACACATCACTGACCGGTTCGGGACACTTCGATCCGTGGCACATGGCGCGCAGCACCCACATGTCGTTCTGCCCTTCGCATCCGGGCGGTATTCGCGACACCATGAGCGCGACTGCATTCGCGAACCACGCGTCGTCACTCGGTCTGACATCAGCCGATTTCGAACCTTCGGACGTGGATACCGCCGAGATCATGGTCATGCAGGACGACCCAGATGTGTTGCGTCGCCGCCTGCGCAGTCTGATCGCCGACGGCAACACATCGATCGAGATCGGCATGAAATGGGCAGCCGCGCTCATGGACTCGGGGTCGGGCACGATCATCAACGACATGATCGGCGAAAACCTGATCAACGCGGCCTTTGACGAACGCCCCTTCGACTATGGCAACCCCGATGCGATCAAGGCCGTGGTGCTGATGACTGATGGCGAAAACTGGGACGAATGGCGGCTGGCCGACGCGTTCAAGGAGGGCCCGTCCGGCGTCTGGCACAGTTTTTCGCGGCCTGCCAACGCCTCTCAACTGATCTCGGATATCATGTTTGGCCACCATGGTGGGCAGAACGCATACGAGTTCCCGGGCAAGCCCAGTGCACGACCTGTGGGATCGCGCATTTCCGTGCGTCACCCCAACCCCGCATGGAACCAGGGGAATTTCTATATCCCCGACCGCACCGTGGCCGATCCGATGAATCGCACATGGGCAAACATGCCGGACCGGTGGGACTCTTCCTGTGTTCTGTACGGCCCGACACAGCCGATCAATCGCCGCCTGCCGTTCAATTTGTATTTGTGCAACAACTGGGTCATCCAGGAACTGGACCACCGCGAACTGTGGGCCACGTTCCCGGTGCGTTGGGTAGGGGCGTATCTGTACCATTACCCGGGAATCGCCAATTACTGGACCTGGATCGACCAGCGCCTGTCCACGATTGCTCCGGGTCCGAAGGATCAGCGGCTGTTCACCATCTGCGACCAGTTGCGCGACCAGGGGGTGCGGGTCTATGCCGTCGCCTTCGAGGCACCGCCCAACGGGGTCGAGGCCATGCGCCGCTGCGCCTATTCCGAAAACCACTTCTTCGATGTGAACGGGCTGGAAATCCAGCAGGCCTTCCGCACCATCGCGGGGTCGATCCAGCGGTTGAGGTTGACCGAATGATCAGGCATCCTTCATTTCTGCGCCGCCTTGGCGCCCGATGTCAGCGGCTCTGGCACCGGCAGGACGGATCGTCCACCATCGAATTCGTGTTCATGGTGCCGCTGCTGCTGACCGTGTTCATCATGGCCATGGAGGCCGGTGTCCTGCAGATGCGGCAGGTGATGCTGGATCGTGCGCTGGACATGACCATCCGTGACCTGCGGCTGAGCAGGCTGGGCCCCAACCCCACGCACGACGAAGTGCGGACGCGGGTCTGCGAGCATTCGTTCCTGATCCCGAACTGCGAGAGCAACCTGTCGCTGGAACTGACGGCTATCACCCTTGAGGACTGGGCGCCGCCGACGGTCGATCTGCAATGTGTCGACCGCGAAACATCGATCGCGCCGGTCAATGCCTTTACCCAGGCGGGACAATTGCGACCGACCATGGTGCGCGCCTGCCTGATTGTGGATCTGATGTTCCCGACCAGCCAGTACGGACTGAATCTGGCGGCCGATACGCTGGGCGGGTTCGAAATGATCTCGTTGTCCTTCTATATCAATGAGCCGGCGGTTGGATCATGAAGAATTTTCTTACAAGACGCTTTCGCCGCTTTGCCGCCGACGACACCGGCACGATAACGGTTGAATCCATCCTTATCCTGCCGGTGGTGATGTGGGCTTTTGTGGCAACCTTTGTCTATTATGATGCGTTTGCGTCGCGCACGGCCAGCCAGCGCGCCGCCTATACCATCTCGGACTCGATCGGGCGGCAGCAGAACGATGTACTGACGCCCGAGGATCTGGAAAGCTACAACCGCATTTTCGGGTATCTGTCCAAGACCCAGCGCGATACGCGATTGCGCGTCAGCAGCGTGGTCTGGAACCCGGGCGACGAGCTGTATGAAATCGTCTGGTCCTATGCGACCAACGAAGGGATACCGATGACCGAAGCCGACCTGACTCCCGAGTTGGTGGCACGGCTTCCGGTATTGCCGCAACGCGAATCCGCCTACATCGTCGAAACCTCGGTGAATTTCGTCCCTCTGACCGAAGCTCTGCCGCTTTCAGGTATCATCCTGCGGCGACAGACGTTGCGGGAATTCATCGTGTCGCGCCCACGGTTTTCGCCGCAATTACGGTTCGATGATGGCACCGGCCTTGTCGGGACCACCTTTCCCACATGTGACGATCCGGGCGTGATCTGCGGCACCGAAGATCCTGGTGCTTGATCTTGTGGTGAACAGCTGAACGAATACAGCGCGGCCCTGCCGGGCGGCGCAAACACTGGCTGGTGGACGCCGTGCCGGGGCAACGCAGGATCAGGCGCCGACTGCGCGGCGGGCCATGTTCCAGTAGACTTCTTCGACGGTGGCAAGGCTCAGCCGCCCCCCCTCGCGGTACCAGGTGTTCACACCGGTCAGCATCGCGATCAGCGCAAGCGTGGCCAGCTTGGTATCGGGCACTTTCAGTGTGCCTTCGTCCATGCCATGTCGCAGGATCGCTTCGAGCCGGTCCTCGTATGTGCGGCGCATGGACTCAATGGCGCGGAAATTCTGCGGCTCAAGGTTGCGCAGCTCCATGTAGGACACGAACACCTCGTCGGCGCGTGCGGCGTGGTGGCGGATATGAAAGCGGGTGAATTGTTCCAGCCGTTTCACTGCGGACGGGCAATGCGTCAGTGCGGCATGGGCGTCCAGCAATTCGCGCATATGGGTTGCCATGAGATCGAACAGCAGCGATTGCTTGTCCGGCGTATAAAGGTACAGCGCCCCCGCCTGCACACCCACCTCGGCCGCGATCTGGCGCATGGAAACCGCCGCGTACCCGTGGCGCGCAAACAGCCGCAACGCCGCCGCGCGGACGCGCGGGCCGGTGATTTCCGAACGCGATCCCGGTTTTCTGGCCATGCCCGGACCATGCCCGGCAAATCCCCCGATGCGCAAGGCGATTGCGCTGCGCGCTTGCGCCTGCCGGTCGCTTGGGCATAAGCTTCGCCCGATTGAGCATACGAGGGCGTGGATGCGAAAAAGGGTAAATGGAGCGGTTTTTGGTGCGTTCGCGCTGATGCTGCCCGGTGCCTGTTTCGCCCCCGCGCATTTACCCTCCGAGGACGCAGCTGCGCGCGAAGTCATCACCCCTGGTCTGTTGCCGCTCTCGCAGGTGATTGCCCGTATGGAGGCGCAGCCCGCACAACCCGCCCTGGTGCCGGGGCTAGAAGCCCGGGCCGCCGCCCTGAATGCCCGCGCCGCGCAGTTACGCGGGCAGGGGATGTCCGCCGCCGACCGGCAGGCCATGCTGGCGATGCAGGCGCGCCACCGCTGAGCGCGCGGCCCGCCCGGGACCGACATGCGTATCCTGAGCTTCAATGTCCAGAACATGCGCTTGCGCCGGACCCGGGCGGGGGCGCTGCGTTTCGACGGTGCCCGCGATGGTGACACTCCGGGCGATGACACCCCGGCAGCGGCTGCGCTTGATCTGGCGGACAGGCGGCTGACCGCACGGGTGCTGGCACAGGCCCGCGCTGATGTCGTCGCGCTGCAGGAAGTGTTCGACCAGGAGACGCTGGATTATTTCCATGACCACCTGATGCGCGCCGCCGGGGCGGTCGAATATCCGTACCGTGCCTGCCTGCGGGGAAATGACGGCGGCGGGCGCCATCTGGCCGTTCTGTCCCGCCGCCCGTGGGACGCACTTCACAGCCATTCCGCCCTGATGGCGGGCGACATGGGGCTGGTGAACCCGCCCGGTGTTGCGCCGCAAACCCCGGTTTTCCGCCGTGACTGCCTGTCGCTGCGCTATGGTGCGCTGACGCTGTACCTTTGCCATTTCAAGGCGCCGTGGCCGGACCCGCAGGCCGCGTGGCCGGTGCGTCGGCTTGAAGCGCAGGCGTTGCGCTGGCTTGTAACCCGCGATAGCGGGGACGACCCGGACGCGCTGTGGATGATCCTGGGCGATTTGAACGAACCCGAAGGCCCGGCCACCCCCGGTTCCGCGCTGTTGCCGCTGACGCAAGGTGGGTTCTCGGTGGACATGATGGCGCGTGTCCCGGACGGTGGACGCTGGACGTTCCGCGAACCGGGCGAAGGCGGACGCTATGGCCGCCCCGATACTATGCTGGCCTCGCCCGCGCTGGCGCGCCGCTGGCCGAACGCATGCCCGGTGATGCTGCGCACAGGTTTGTCGTGGGAGGCCGCGCGTTACGATGGCCCGCGTTTCGCGGATGTCGGCGCGCATCGTCCGCACGCAAGCGACCATGCCGGGGTGCTCGTTGACCTTACGGGTATGTAGCTCGACGCCCTTTCTGGATCAGTTGTCCTCCTGCAGAGCGCATCAGCCCCGCAGGAGCGAAGCGATCAGACCAGAAAATGCTGCACTTCGCGCGACTGCGTTTCAAGGCTGCGGCGCATCTTGGCAAAGGCTGCGGCCTCTAGCTGGCGCACGCGCTCCTTGGACAGCCCCAGTTCGTCACCCAGGGATTCGAGCGTTCGCGGCTCCTCGCGCAGCTTGCGTTCGCGGACAATGAACCGTTCGCGGTCGGTCAGGCCGTTCAACGCAGTCAGCAGCCATTCGCGCAATTGCGCCTGATCCAGCCGCATTTCCACCAGCTCGGAAGCGGCGTCACCGCTGTCTTCAAGCGTGTCGATCCACTCGCGCCCGTCCTCGTCCGATGACTGTGTGGCGTTGAGCGAGAAGTCCATGCCCGCCAGGCGGCCTTCCATCATCTCGACATCATGCAGCGGCACGCCGACTTCGGTGGCGATCAGTTCGCGCAGCTGCTGACCATCCAGCGTTTCGCCGCGCGCCGCCGCCTCGCGTTCGATCTGGGCCTGAACCCGGCGCATGTTGAAGAAGAGCGACTTCTGGCTTGACGTCGACCCAGTGCGCACCAACGACCAGTTGCGCATCACATAGTCCTGGATGCTCGCGCGGATCCACCAGACGGCATAGGTCGAGAACCGCACGCCGCGGTCGGGATCGAACTTGTCCGCAGCCTTCATCAGGCCAAGCCCGGCTTCCTGAATCAGATCGTTCATGGGGGCGCCATAGCGGCGGAACCGTGCCGCCATGGAAATCGCAAGCCGCATGTAGGCGTTGATAAGCCGGTGCAGTGCGGCCTCGTCGCGGTGATCACGCCACGCATAGGCAAGCTGGCGTTCGGTTTCCGCGTCCAGAAGTTCGGCTTTCATTGCCTGGCGCGAAAGGCGGCGGTCGTCTTGTCCGTCAAAGGGCATCTGAGTGGCCTCCGGATCTGTTCCCGTTCCCTGTTATTGATTTGTATACGCGGCAGGGGCGGTTCCGGATGACTCTGCGCATCGGGTACAGATTGTCGCAGGGCGCGCAGGGGCCGCAGATCAGGGCGCCACGGTAGCGGGCATGACCGCGTCGGGCGACAGCAACCCGGAAGCAGCGACCCACCAGTGCGGCGCCCGCGCCGCAAGCGTGCGGGCCGCGGTTTCGGCCCTGGCTGCGCTGGCGAACAGCCCGAAGCAACTGGCGCCCGACCCGGACATGCGGGCCAGAAGGCACCCTTGGGTCCCGGCCAGCGCGTGCACCACCGTATCGATTTCGGGAGCGATGCGGCGCGCAGAGGCTTCAAGATCGTTGCGGGTCTGCGCAAGCCAGCGGCAGAAGTCCGCCGCGTCTTCCCATGCGCCGGGAAGGGCGCCAAGCGGCGGGTTCTCGCGGCTGTCCATCGCCGAGAACACTGCTGCGGTCGATACCTGAACGCCGGGATTTACCAGTACCAACCACATGGGCGGCAGCGGGGGCAGGTCTGAAATACGCTCGCCGATCCCCTGCATCCGGCACGGACGTGCCGCGACGCATGTCGGCACGTCCGCACCCAGTTGCAGCAACTGTTGCGGACCGGGCAGCGGCGCCCCGGTCAGCTCCGCAATGCAGCGGAGCGTTGCCGCCGCATCCGAGGAACCCCCGCCAAGCCCCGCCGCCATCGGCAGGTGCTTGTGCAGGGTCAGGGCCACGTTTTCTGCACGCATCATCCGTGCCGCCCGCAGGATCAGGTTGTCCGGCCCCACGGGCACGCCCTGTGACTGCGGCCCGGTGATCGACAGCACCAGCGCGGGGGCTGTGCGTGCCTCGACCACATCGCCGGTGTCGGCGAACACCACCAGACTGTCGAGCAGGTGATAGCCGTCATCGCGCCTTCCGGTTACATGCAGCGCCAGGTTGATCTTTGCCGGGGCAAGAGCGCGCAGCATCGTCGTCACGGGTCAATTGCCCGCGCTGTCGGCTTCTTCCTCGGCGAGGACGGTATCCAGCCCGACATCGAGTTTGCGGCGCACGCGGTCAGGGTCCAGATCCGCGTGCGGTTCGAATGACAGCGCCCGGCGCCACTGGAAACGCGCCTCGCGTTCGCGGCCGACCATCCAATAGACATCGCCCAGATGGTCGTTGATGATCGGATCGTTCGGCAGAAGTTCGACCGCGCGCTCCATCACCGGCACCGCTTCGTCGTAGCGGCCAAGGCGATAGAAGGCCCAGCCAAGGCTGTCCACGATGTAGCCGGATTCGGGGTCGCCTTCGACCGCGCGCTCGATCATGTCCAGCGCCTCGTCCAGATTGCGCCGCTCCTCGATCAACGAGTACCCAAGGTAGTTCAGGACACTCGGATTGTCGGGTACGAACTCCAGCGTGCGGCGAAACCACGGCTCGGCATCGTCAAAGCGTCCGTCGCGTTCAAGCGAGATCGCATAGGTGTAATAGAGCACCCAATGGCGTTGTTCCGGTGTGTCGATCAGGTCAAGCGCGCGTTCATACGCGGTGACCGCATCGGCAAACCGTTCCTCGCGGCGCAGCAGGTCGCCCAGAGCGACATGGACCGACAATTCGTCTGCATTCTCGGCGGAAAGTGCCTCCAGCCGGTCGATGGCGGCGTCGGCGTCGCCCGAGGCATAGAGTGCCTGCGCCCGCCCAAGCTCTGCGCCCAGATACAGCGGATCATCGGCGCCGACCGTGGCAAAGGCTTGGTCTGCAAGGTCATGTTGCCCGACGGATTCCAGCAATTGCGCGGCCAGCACCACCGCATCGGTGTTGCGCAGGTTGAGGTGTCTGGCCAGTCGGGCATAGATCAGCGGCAGCACCGCGCCTTCTTCTCCGGCCAGCGCGCTGGCGATCACGAAATAGACCTCTGCCATGCCTTCGGTGGCGTCGGTGACAAGATCGAAAGGAAGCGCGCGGCCTTCGGCAAATGCGGCGCGCAAGGCGTCGGCGTCGGGCTCGTTGCCAAAGGCTTCGGCCGCAAGCTCAAGCGCGGCGTCGAAGTCTTCCAGCTGCCCCATCACCATGAGGCGCGCCAGCAGCGCGCGACGGCCCATGCTGATCGGGCCGGCATCGTCCCCGGACAGGATCGCATGGGCGCTTTCGAAATCGCCAACGAGCGCCAGCGCCAGCGCCTTTTGGTACAGCGCGAGCGGCGCGAACTGTTCGGCGGCGATCACGCTGTCGAACTGGTCAAGCGCTTCGGTCATGCGCCCGGTCCCAATCTGTGCCCACGCGGGCGCGAAAGCGTCGGTCAGGGGGCCCGTGTCGGGCGCATCAGCTGACAGGACGGCGGAGAAATCCTGCCGCGCGAAGCGGTCCGCCTGGATCACCAGCGCGGCGATCTGGCTGCCGAGTCCCTGATCCAGCAGGGATTCGGCCAGCGGCAGCGCCTCGTCCATGCGGCCCAGCAGGATCAGCGCCTGCATGGCGGCATCCATGAAGAACGGGTTTTCCGGGTCGGCCTGCAGCGCGCGCTGGTAGTAGAGCGCCTGCGCCGCGAAATCATTGTCGACCTGCGCCACGCGCCCGGCGAGGAACGCCCCGGCGAGCGGCCCGTCGGGTACCGCGCCGGGGCCTGTGTCGTCCGCAAGCGCGGGCGCGGCACTGAGCGTCAGGCAAAGCACGAGCGCAAGGCGGTGAACCGGGGCAAGAACATGGGTGGGCAAGGCGGGCTCCGTGGCTGACACGCCGTGAACCCTAGTGCGCACATGCCGCGCTGACAATCGCCGCAGCGCGGTTTCCGGTCATTCGGGGTTCTTCTCTCCCAGGTGTTACAATTCGGGCGTTACATGTTGGGGTAATTCGGTCCGTCCCCGCCCTGCGGCGTGACCCAGTGAATATTCTGGCTGGGGTCCTTGATGTCGCAGGTCTTGCAGTGCACGCAATTCTGGAAGTTGATGACGAACTCGGGCTTGCCGTCCTTTTCCACCACCTCGTAGACCCCTGCCGGGCAATAGCGCTGCGCCGGTTCAGAATATTTGGGCAGGTTGATCGCAATCGGCACCGAAGCGTCCTTCAGCGTCAGATGCGCGGGCTGGCTTTCTTCGTGGTTGGTGAAGGAAAACGCCACGTTGGTCAGCCGGTCGAAACTGAGCTTGCCGTCGGGCTTGGGGTAGTCGATGGGCTGGTGATCCTTGGCCAGACCGGTTGCCTTGGCGTCGGTCTTGCCGTGATCCATCGTCCCGAAGGCCGAAAAGCCCAGCGTGTTGGTCCACATGTCGAAACCGCCCAGCGCAAGCGACGGCATCAATCCCCATTTCGACCACATCGGCTTGACGTTCCGGACCTTTTTCAGGTCGCGGCCGACCGGGCCCTCGCGCAGGTCGGTTTCATAGGCGGTCAGTTCGTCACCCCCGCGCCCGGCCTTGATGGCGTCATGCGCGGCCTCGGCCGCGGCTTTGCCCGACAGCATGGCGTTGTGGTTGCCCTTGATCCGCGGCACATTAACCAGCCCCGCCGAACAGCCCAGCAGCGCCCCGCCCGGGAACACCACCTTGGGGATCGACTGATAGCCACCTTCGGATATCGCGCGCGCGCCATAGGCCACGCGCTTGCCGCCCTTGAGCAGCTCCGCCACCATGGGATGATGCTTGAAGCGCTGGAATTCCATGTAGGGATAGAGGTGCGGGTTTTCGTAGTTCAGGTGCACCACGAAACCGATCATCACCTGATTGTTTTCGAAATGATAGATGAAGCTGCCGCCGCCCGCGTTCTTGCCCAGCGGCCAGCCCATGGTGTGTGTCACGGTGCCTTCGGCGTGCTTTTCGGGATCGATTTCCCAGATTTCCTTCATGCCAAGGCCGAATTTCTGCGGCTGCTTGCCTTT
>SKKS01000207.1 GCA_007123625.1 Paracoccaceae bacterium | reverse complement strand
GGAAGGCCAGTTTGTGCAGGTCGCGCTCGCTGAAGCGGCGGTAGCCGTTGGCGGCGCGGGCGGGGGTGATGAGGTCGATATCCTCGTAATACCGGATGGTTTTCGCAGGCAGCCCCGCGCGGTCTGCGACGTCGCCGATATTCATGCCAACGCCTCCGTTTGCGTATCCGGTACTGTCGCCGGGACGCGCGGCGTGATGTAGCGCAGCCGCAGCGCGTTCGACAGCACGAAGACACTCGACAACGCCATGGCCCCCGCCGCCAGTTCAGGGCTGAGCATGATCCCCGTCGCCGGATAAAGCACCCCCGCCGCCACCGGAATCAGCGCCGTGTTGTAGGCAAATGCCCAGAACAGGTTCTGGCGGATGTTGCGCATGGTCAGGCGCGACACTTCAAGCGCCGTCGCCACCCGGCCCGGATCGCCCGAAGCCAAGACCACATCCGCCGTTTCCACCGCCACATCGGTGCCGGTGCCAATGGCGATGCCCGCATCAGCTTCGGCCAGCGCCGGGGCGTCGTTGATGCCGTCGCCGACAAAGGCCACCGGGCCGTGGGCTTCGCGCAATGCCTTGAGCGCGGTCACCTTGCCGTCGGGCAGCACTTCGGCCACCACATGGTCGATTCCCAGTTCATCGGCCACAGCCTGCGCAGCCGCGCGAGTGTCGCCCGATATCATTGCGGTCTTGAGCCCCATGGCGTGCAGCGCCGCAATCGCTGCCGCAGCGCCCGGTTTCACCCGGTCGGCCACACCCAGAAGTGCCACCGCGCGCCCGTCAATGGCCAGCCACAGCGGCGTGCGCGCCTGCGCGCCCAGCGCCGTCGCGCGCGCGGCCAGCGCGCCCATGTCCACGCCTTCGCGCTCCATCAGGCGTGCCGCCCCGATCAGCACCGCGCGGCCTTCGACCTGACCGCGAATGCCGAAGCCGGTGATACTGTCGAACCCGTCGGCCTGTGGCAGGGTCAGGCCACGCGCGTGCGCGGCTGCCACCACGGCTTGCGCCACAGGGTGCTCGGACTGCGCTTCGAGTGCGGCCGCCAGCGCCAGCGCCTGTGCTTCGTCCTGCCCTTCGATCACGGCCAGATCAGTCAGCACCGGGCGCCCTTCAGTCAATGTGCCGGTCTTGTCGAAGGCCACCAACCGGACCTTCTCCAGCCCCTGCAGCGCGGTGCCCTTGCGAAACAACACGCCCAGCTCCGCCGCCCGTCCGGTGCCCACCATCACGGATGTGGGCGTGGCCAGCCCCATCGCGCAGGGACAGGCGATGATCAGCACCGACACACCGGCCACCAGCGCAAATGTCAGATCCGGGCCAAACGCCAGCCACCCCGCCACCGCCACCACGGCAACCACCATCACTGCCGGAACGAACCACAACGTCACCCGGTCCACCAGTGCCTGAATGGGCAGTTTGGCTCCCTGTGCAGCTTCGACCATGCGGATGATCTGCGCCAGAACCGTGTCGCCACCCACATGCGTGGCGCGCATCACCACGCTGCCGGTGCCGTTTACCGTGCCACCCGTCAGCCGCGCGCCGGTGCCTTTTTCCACCGGCACAGGCTCGCCCGTGATCATGCTTTCATCGACAAAGCTGGAGCCCTCGGCCACCGCGCCATCCACTGGAACGCGCTCGCCCGGGCGAATACGGATCAAGTCGCCCGGTGTCAGGGCCGTCAGCGGCACGGTGACTTCGACACCATCGCGCAAGACGCGCGCCTCGCGCGGTTGCAGACCGATCAGCCGGGCAATGGCTGCGCCAGTGCGCCCCTTCGCGCGCGCTTCCAGCCAGCGCCCCAGAAGGATCAGCGTAACAATCACCGCCGCGGCCTCGAAATACACGGCGCGCGTGCCGACGGGCAGCACGCCCGGCGCGAACAGCGCCACCACCGAATAGGCCCAGGCCGCAGCAGTGCCCATCGCCACAAGGCTGTTCATATCCGGCGCCCGGCGCCAGAGCGCGGGGAAACCGCGCAGATAAAACGCACGCCCGGGCCAGGCCAGCACCAGCGTCGTCAGCACGAACTGTACCATCCAGCTGGCCTGCATGCCGATTGTGTGATGGATCCAGTGATGAAACGGTGGGACCACATGGCCGCCCATCTCCAGCACGAACACCGGCAGCGTCAGCGCGGCGGCCAGCAGAAAGTTGCGCTTGATGGCCGTCGCCTCGGCATCGTGCCGGGCGGTGGGACTAGCGGGTGTTGCGTCCCCGTCATCGGGAGTGGCCGGATAGCCCGCATCGGTCGCGGCACGCGCCAGTGCCTGCGCTGTGGTGGCGCCTTCGAGCACCTGCACCCGCGCCTGCCCCGCCGCCAGATTCACCGCGGCCGACAGCACCCCCGGCGCGGCCAGCAAGGCACGCTCCACCCGCGCGACGCAGGACGCGCAGGTCATGCCGTCCAGCGCCAGCACAAGTTCGTCCCGGTGCGCCGGATAACCCGCGCCGTCCAGCCGCGCCGCCACGGATTGCGCGGTCGCCGGAGCGCCAAGTGTCAGATCGGCCGAGGCATTGGCCAGGTTCACGGCAACATCCGAAACCCCCGGCTCGGCCAGCAACGCGGTTTCGGCGCGGCGCACGCAGCCCGCGCAATTCAGCTTGTCCAGATGAAGGCGCAGCCTGCTGCCTTCGGCGGTTGCGGTGACCATCCGATACTCCATTCCTTGTCTGGAAACTCACATAACCCTTCCCGCAACTGGAAGGTCAAGTGCCCATCTTGCGCTTTTCCGCGCACGCGCGCATCCTTCGACCATGACGCCCCGAACGCTTGCGCTTGCCTTGTCCACCCTTGCCCCGGCGCTGTTGCTACCCGCACAGGCGCGTGCCGATTTCATCGTCTGCAACGACAGCTTCGACGTGATCAACGTGGCCATCGGCGCGGATACAGGCGAGGCGTTCGGCACACGCGGCTGGTGGACCATCGGGCCGAACCGTTGCGCGACCCTGCTGCGCGGGCGGCTGGACAGCCGCTATTTCTATGTCTTCGCCACCGATGTCTTTGGCCAGGTGCTGTTGGACGGCAACACTGAAATGTGCGTCCTTGACGGCCGGTTCGAGATCACCGGCACCGAGGATTGCTGGGAACGCGGCCACATCGCGGCACCTTTCGCGGAAATCGACATCGGTGCGGCCCAGGCCTGGACCCTGTTTCTGGGCGACTCACCGTCCTGAAGGCGCAGGCGTGGCGACTGCGTCGCTATGACTTCGACTTGTCGTAACGCTCTGCGTGCGGTCCACCGAATTTCTCGGGGGAGTCACCCTTCTTGCCCACCGTACTGGCGCTGCCCGCCGCACCACCGCTGTTGATCAGGACAGTGGTGCCGGAAATCGCAATGCCCGACGGGCCGATGGTGATGAAGTTTCCACCGGCCTTGAGGGTCAGCATCACGCCTGCCTCGATAACAAGGTTCATGCCTGCCGTGAGGTTCATGTTCATGCCGGCAATCGCCGAAGCGTTCGACCCCGCCTCCAGCCGCACCGTTCCGCCCGCCGAAATGCAGGCAGCACCGCCCACGGCAAGCACATCGTCACTGCCAACGGCGGTGACGCGCGCTTCGCCCACGGTCAGGGATTGCGACTTGCCGATCGCCTTGCGCTCGTGGTCCATCACCTCGATGTCGCGGTCCTTGCCGACGTGCAGCGATTCGCTTGCGCCGATCTGCTTGTGCAGATTGCCCTGAACGTGCCAGGTGGCATCCTTCTTCACGACCGCATTGAAATAGCGCTCGGCGTGCAGGAAGATCTCCTCGTCTCCGGCCTCGTCCTCGAACCGGAGTTCGTTGAAGCCTGACTCGTCATGGTTCGCGCTCTTGAAGGTGGTGCGGGTCTTGTTTCCGGGCAATTCATAAGGCGGCATGTTCTTGCCGTTGTAGACGCACCCCGTCACCAGCGGCTGGTCGGGGTGGCCTTCGATAAATTCGACCACGACCTCCATGCCGATGCGCGGGATCGTCATGGCGCCCCAGCCATTGCCCGCCGAAGGTTGCATCACCCGGCAATACATCGAATTCGCCTTGTCCCGGTCCCAGTGGAACCGCACAAGGATGCGCCCATATTTGTCGACATGGATTTTCTCGCCTTCCGGACCAACCACGGTGGCCGTTTGCGGCCCGTTGATCCGGGGCTCGGACTGGCGCTTTTCCGGGGCGAAGGGGGCGTCTTCGGGGATGAGCGTGTAGCTGCCGGTGTAATCCTGCTCGCGCCCGCCTCCGCGACTGCTGCCATAGGCCTGCGCCGCGAACTTGTGCCGCGCGGCGACGCACAGGAAGGTGTTTCCCGTTACATCGGGGATCTCATCCCCGCCGATGGCGACCCGCAGACCGGCAGACAACGAGATGCAGTTGCCCATGGCGCGATGACGGATATCCGCGCTGCGCACCTGGTTGAGCCGGATCTGCACGGCGTCCTTGCCTTCTCCCTCGTCCAGATAGAAGCCGGGATAGTCATAGGCTTCGAGCGGGCCGCCTGACCGCGACCCGGTATCATCCGACTGCGATGCCTTCATCCCAGCATCGGGTTTGGTAAAGTTGTAGTCCGTCATCTCGACCACGTCGGTGGTCAGATTTCGCTCGGGCACCCATTTCGTGAAATGTTCACGTTCATGTTGGAACTCATTGTCCGCGCCCAGAAAGTCGCGCGCCTCGCCCGGAATTTCGGGATGCTGGTCAATGCTGTCGGTCAGAACCAGTGTGTGCCCCGATGTGTCGTGCCGGAAGAAATAGCTGATGCCGAACCGCTCCAACATGCGCAAAAGGAAATCGAAATCGCTTTCACGGTATTGGACCGTGTATTCGAGGGTCTTGTAGTTTCCTTGCAGGGTCAGCTCGAACGGCTCCCCGTAGTCGCCCAGAATTGCGCCGATGATGTCCACAACCGACTGGCCGTGAAAAATGCGCTGGTTGCGCCGGAACCGCGCCCGCCACAGCCAGGGCCGAAGTGTCAACCCGTAGCGGATACCGTTCTGGTCCACGCCCAGCCACTGCGACCGGACCACCAGCCCGTCAAAACTTCGCTCGCCGTGTTCGTGGGTGTGCAGGTCAACGCGGGCATGGGTGCCGATCAGCTTGTTTATGTCGATCTTGGGGTCTTTCGAAACCGCCTCGATCTGGAACTCGAACATGTCGTTGACAAATTCGCTTCCCGCGAACCCGGCAAGGAACAGCTTGTCGCTGCCGATGACCGTTTCCAGCTTTCCCTGACGTTCGGACTGGCCAAGTTCCTTGCTCATGACAGAAGCTCCCGAAGGACCTTGCAGGCAAAGATCCCGCAAGGAGAAATAGAACCATCCCGGGGATCATACTGTCAAGAACGGCGACCGTCCGGGCGAAATCAAGTATCGTGCCGCCGCGTCACTCCTGCGGCAATGGCACGGCGTGCAATCCTATGCCGATGGGGACATCGGCGCGCGAAATATCGAGCATCAGGAACCGCCAGAAATTCGGCAGTTCCGACGCCGGAAGCGCAACATCCCGGCCGATCAGGTTGATGGTATCCAGCGCGCGATCACTGTTGAACGCCACCAGAAGCACCGAGTCGCTTGTCCCCGGTTCGCTGTCGGGCGGCTGATGAAAGGTCAGGTCAGGCTGGGTGAACCGCTTCGAGGTGTCATCGTCGCGCAGCACCCTGTGGCTGAGGTTCTGCATCGCGCCGTTATGCTCGAAGAACAGCAGGCTGGTTACCGCCCCCGCCGCGCCGTCGATATTGCCCGAAATCGTGTCCCCTTCGGTCAGCGTAGCCTGATCCGTCCGCAGCGACAGGCCGCCAGTGTCTATCGGCGCGTCAAGCGCGCGCACGTCGGACAGGAACCCTAGCACCGAACACTGGCCATCGCGCACCCGCGTGAACTGCAGCGCCGGGACATAGCCGTGAACCTCGGAAAACGCTTCGAGCATGGGATTGAAGGCCACCGCACTCGACCCGAACGCCCGAAGCGTCACGGTATCGGGTGCCGCGCCCGGGCCGGCGACCTGAACAAAGCTGCAGGTATCGACAGGCGGGGCCGCGTTGATCCAACCGGCCTGTTCGGCGCCGCTGGTCAACGGTTGCGCCTGCGAAAGCGCAGGTACTGGAGGATCCCCGATCGGAAGGACGCCCGCATACCATGCCCCGCCACCCGCCACGGCCACAAGCGCCAGCAACAGCACCGGCAGCGCCCGACTGCGGGCAGGCGCGGGCGGCGGGGCCGCGCGGACCGGCGCGGGTGCGGCGCCAAAGGGGCTTTTGCCGGGGTCGGGCGGGTCGGCCTGCACTTGCTCGGGCGCGCCGGGCCAAGTGTCGGTTGCGCCT
>SKKS01000127.1 GCA_007123625.1 Paracoccaceae bacterium | reverse complement strand
TTTGGATTCGCCCGCATGTAACTACAAGAGTTTAGGCCTGCGAGAGGCCTAACCGATTGAAATCACACAGCACAAACCAGCGAAAACACCAGATTCAGGGGCTCAATTGCCGAACTTGGGGAAGAAGGACGTGCCGTCCTCGAAAAATGCACCAGTTCTGGTAACCGCCATCGCCGCCTCCCTTCAAATACAAACGCCGATACCCTTCGAGACGGCAACAAAAGCGGAACAGGTAGACCACCCACCAATCCGGGAGATTAAAAGTTATACAAAAGTTGCACCATATTTCGATTCGATCAACAAATTTTCCGGCAATACAGCTGGACCGCCCCGGTTCGACAACAAATCGCGCAAAATCGGGTTCTGTGACTTCCCGACCCCATATTGTTCAATAGGTTAATGTACTGAATGGTCTCGTTCGGGCTCAGTCTTGTTGTAACACGTTGCAATCCGCTCGTAGGTCGCATGATCGTCCGTGCAGAGCACCGCGTCCGGTTCCATCACCGGCAGCAGCGCGCCCGAGACCGCCGCCTGGCCAGCATCCACGAGGGCCTCAAATCCATGATGCCCGGTGCGGTCCGTTGCCGCGAGGTCCATCGCTGTGCGCCTGTTCTGGCCGGCCCTCACCGGATGCGCGCACAGCCCCCGCAGCACCGGGCAGGACGCCGCCGGGCCGCCAGCATCGGCCCGCGCGTCGATCTTCGGGACGACCTCGGCACGCTTGCGCGCTTCAGCCACCAGCCCTTCGGCCTGGCGCAGCTCCTGCGGGGTCAGGCCGGCAAGCAAGCGGCCGAATCGGTCGGATCGAAGCGGGGCATGGCGGGCCCCATGGGCCTCGGAACCCTCGGCATATCTCACTGGCGCACAAGGACACAGTGCGAACAAATACGGTTTTCTGACACCGCCCTATCGGATGAAAAGAACAGCTGAGCAGCAGCAACTACCCACCTGTCTGTGCGAACGAAAGTAACCAGGAGCGATACAGCGCAAGGCAATTTCAAACCCAGTCAGCGCAAGTGCCAGTCAATAAACCGCAACCGAATGGTCCTGCCTGCCTGGTTGCCCACCGAATTCGCCTTGATCTGGTTGTAGACATGACTGGCGAACGGCATGCGCACCAGTTCAAGTTCCACGCCTGCAGCCCGGGATTCCGCTGCGAAGGCAAGGGTTCCTTCCGCAACCACGAGGCTGTCGCGTTCCGGTAGGATCACGAGGGTCGGCGGCGCGTCCGGGGTCAGATATGTCTGCGAGGATATTGCCGCGATCCGGTCCGGATGCTCCGCAGGTGTGCCGCCGATGTAGCCCTCGATAAGCATCGTCGGCGCGAAGCCCGGGATGGGAAACCCGCGCTCGTAAATCGAGACGGGATCAACTGCCGGATACTGCGTCGCTATGGCCCTGGGCACGGGCACGTCGCCGCCACATTCCGGGACGGTCATGCCGTCGGTTGCGGCGAAACCGATGTTGATGGCAAGGTTGCCACCGGCCGAGTCCCCGAGAAGGGCAATCCTTTCGGGGTCGCCACCGAACCTCTGGGCATTGTTGTGCGCCCAGATGAGACCGCACGCGGCGTCCGGCATGGCCTTGTCCCAGGTTGCCTTGTCCGGACCGAAAAGGCGGTAATCGACACTGATGACGAGCCAGCCGTTGTCGGCAAACCAGCGGAGGTCTGCGGCTGTCTCGGTCCGGTGTCCGGTCATGAAACCGCCGCCGTGGATATACACGATGATCGGGGCCGGGTTAGCGGCCTCCCGGGGTTTGAAGATCGCCGCCCGCAATTCGGTCCCTGCCACGATGTGAACCGTTTCCACCATATCGGGGGGCGGGGCTTCCATGTCACCCAAGAAAACAGCCGCCGAAAGGTTGACGGAGCCTCCAGCGGAGATGGTGGCAGACATGATCTGATAGACTATGAAACCCGAACCAAGACATGCGACCACGGCAACTGAAGGGACAAGCCTTCCGAGCGGTCGTCGGCAAAGGAAGCGCGGCAGTATCGCCAAGACCAGTGAAGCCATCGATGCGAGCACGAGATGTGGCCCGAACGTGGTCCAGACCGTTGTCCCGATCACGGCGAACCTGCTGCCCGTGGGATCAAGAAAGGCGCCTCCCCCAAGGCACAACACGCCCAACGACAAAACGAGGGAGATGGATGCTGCAAGGAGCGAACCGATGCGCATGGCCGTCGTCAACACGGAGTCCTTCTGCCTTCATATTCGTTTTGGGTCGACAGGACCAAAGATACCACGCGACCAGGTTCTGTCGGGTGAAAAAGTCAGAGTCCCGAACAGAAACTTCACAACGGAAGTCGCCTGATGCCCACCGCCCGCGGAACCATCCTCACGGCGCTGCATGCGCGATCAACGACAGCGCCCTTTGTCGGCCTGCGCAGTGAAGTCCTGCCCGAGCGCGTGTCTGCCGCTGGCCTGTTGATTATGCGCGACGGCGCGCCGGGGAAGCCGGAGGTCACGTTGTCCGCTGCGGTACCATGACCATTATCGGCGCGGCGTTTGCAGCTTATCGCACGCCGGGCGGACGCTGCAACCGTGCCGAGGCAGCGGCCCCGCGCCCGGTCGATCTGACGGCTGAGCGTGCGACCAAGCTCAAGGCGACGGCGATCCCGGTCTTCCCGCACTATTCCACGGCCGACCGCGTCTGGCCTGACTGAAGCCGATCGGCTGCGTCCTGCTGGCGCAGGTCAAGGTCTGTTGCGGACAATCCGTTCAAGATCGGCAAGGGCAGATGATGCATCCTGAAACACCATGTCGATATCAGCGATGCTGCGCAGGTCGCTGGCTGACAGATCGCCTCCGGGGGCGACGCCGATCCTCGTATCCGGTGCCATGATGCGCAAGGCCACAACCAGTCTGAGCAGTTCGGGCAATCTTTCGCGCGTGCTCAGAGACAGCCCGACAATCGTGGGCTTCGTTCGTTCGACGCGCTCGACAATGCCGGACTCATCAAGGCCAAGCTGAAGGTCGATGTCCCACCTGGCCTCGCGAAAGATATTTGCTGCGACCGTGATGCCGATGCCGTGGTGTTCTCCGGGCACAGTCGCGAAAAGGGCGGATCTGTGCACGTCGAAATCATGCAGTTCGGTTGAGGTCTGGGTCCTTAGAGCCCGCATCAGCGCATAGAGGTTCCCGGCGCCGATCGTGACGTCCAGTGGCGTCAGCTCGTCCATCTCCCAACGCGTGCCAAGCAAGCGGGCCGCCTCGCCGATATATCCGAGATACACGCCATGTGTCGTCACACCTTCGGCGCGGCGCGCCATGATGAATTCGAGCGCAGCCCCAGGCTGGCCGGGCTGAAGCAACACATCGCAGAAGTCCCTTACGCTTTCGGGACTGATCTGGGGCTCGTCGCGGCGCACACGGGATTTTGCCGCCAGCACCATACGTTCGATGACTTCCTTGGCGAAGCCTTCCACGATGTCAGGCGGGAGGGCGCTGCGCTTGCGCGAGAATAATGCAGCGGTGTGCGAAAAGACCTGCTGGTCGAAGTGTACGGCATGGTCGTCCATCGAATCCTCCACTCCCGAGGGTCAGCATACCCGGCCTCTACCCTCTCACAACAGGAAAGCGGGCGTTGCGGCCAAGAATTTCCTGTCAGGCTTTGCGCAGCGCGTCGCCATCAAAAAGGAAAACTGGACATAGCAGGAGACGAGACAATGTCACGAGCCCACGGCGCGCGGGCGCAGATGGTGCCAGCGTTCGAGACGGGTCAAGGCACGCCGCCCGAGCGCGGATTCATGCGGACACCCTTTGCCAGCGACGTGCTTGGGGTCGAGCAGCCGCTGCCCAACAGGGAGCATCTGGGCTACAGCCGCGATCCGCTGCCCCCCATCAAGGCTGCGCTTACTTCCGACAGCGATGTGCTGGTGCCCATCGACGCCCACGCCTTTGGCTTCAGGGAGTAGGGGCTTTCGGTGCGCCCGGCGCCACCGGCCAGGCGACGGGGAATTTCCACGCATGCGTTCCGCTCTCGTGGCTGGGCGTTGCCGCCGATGGACATCAAGATGGCCCAGTCCGATTGCCGTGCCCCTGGTTTTCTCCGGGGGTATCGTCTTCTTCAATGGCTAAGGCTTCGACGGATGGCGGCATTTCGGGCGCGTTCGGGTGGACGTCCTCCTCGGCTTGCCTCGCGGCTTCGCGCTCTTCCTCGCGCAGGAGCAGGCGTTCGATGCGCATCGTCAACAGCCGGTCAGTTTCGGCCTTCATCGCGAGTTCCCGCGACAGATCCCGATACAGTGAAATCGCGATCAGGATCATCAGCAGCATGAAGGGAAAGGCCGCGATGATCGAAACGGTCTGCAAACTTTCCAGTCCGCCTGTCAGCAGCAGGACCACAACCATCATCAACTGCAACCCAGCCCATAACACGCGCAGGGTCGTCGTGGGATTGAGCACCCCTTTCGAGGTGAACATGCCCAGCACAAAGGTTGCAGCATCCGCCGAGGTGATCAGGAACAGGCAGACGAGCACGATTGCTGCGGCTGTCAGAAACCCGCTGAGGGGAAGCTGTTCAAGCATGACGAACAGGCCGGAAGGAACCTCTGCGGCAACGGCGTCGGCGATGCCCGCATTGGCGAAGATCTCAAAGTGGATCGACGCCCCGCCGAAGACTGAAAACCACAGCATGCTCAGCACCACCGGCACGATCATAACACCCAGCACGAATTCGCGGATGGTCCGCCCGCGCGAGATGCGGGCGATGAAGCTGCCTACGAAGGGGGCCCAGCTTAGCCCCCATGCCCAGTAGAACATCGTCCATTGCTCGACCCAGCGCGCATCGGAAAACGGTGTAGTCACGAGGCTCATCTGAACGACATTGCCCAGATATTCACCCAATGTCTGGGTCATCACCCCAAAGATGAAGGCCGTGGGACCAAAGGTCAGCACGACGATCAGCAGGAGGCCCGCCAGCACCATGTTGAGATTGCTCAGCAGTCGCAGGCCCTTGTCAAGCGAGGTCATCGCCGAGAGGATGAACAGGCCACCGATCCCTGCAAGAATGGCAAATTGAGCAGGGAACCCGAAGGGAATGTCCGTCAGGCGCGAAACACCGCTGTTGATCTGTAATGCGCCGAGGCCTAGGGTGGTCGCCACGCCGAAGACGGTGGATACGACTGTCAGAATGTCGATCGCCTTGCCCCAGCCGGTATCGACCCTGTCCCCCAGAAGCGGCCTGAGTGTTTCGCTGATCAGGCCGAAGCTGTGATGGCGGAACCGCACATAGGCAATGGCAAGCCCGACAAGCGCGAAATTCGCCCATTGATGCAGGCCCCAGTGAAAGAAGGCATAGGTCATCCCGGTTTGCGCCGCATCGGTCGTGCGTGGCACGCCGCTGCCCATGGGGGGCTCGTTGAAATGCATCATGGGTTCGGCCACGCCCCAGAACACCAGCCCCACGCCCATGCCTGCCGAAAAGATCATCGCTAGCCAGCTGGAATAGGAAAACTCCGCAGGCTCATCTTCGGCACCCAGGCGGATGGCGCCGAATTTCGACAGTCCCAGATACAGCACGAACCCGACGAAGACCGTGATGACAAGCAGATACATCCAGCCGAGATTGGTCGCCGTCACCTGCAGGACAGCTTGTGCGGCGCGTCCAACGGCACCGGGCGCGACAGCTGCAGCCGCGACGAAGAGCACGATGATGGCCGCCGACACGCGAAAGACAATGCCGACATCGCCCAACAGAGCCCGGATCGTCTCTGACGCTGATTTCATCGGGCCCCGCAAATAACCTTTTGATTGCAAAATGATGCGTACGGCATCCGGCTATGGTCAGCGGTATACGCGAGATACGCTCATGGGTCAAAATGCCTGACGGGCACGAAACAGCGGCAGCGGTCCTCAGCTTTGGCACGTGGCGCTGCAGCCGGTGGCGGGTCAGGCGCCGGTGGCGGAGGCGCGGTGACATTGCCGGTGGTGCATGTGCAGGCGTGACGACAAGGCGCGACAGCCGCGCAGCGTGTAGCACCGGCCCACCTTCCTGAGCGGTCGATGAACAGCTCTCCGGTCGACGTCACGCCCCGAAGCCTGTAAGTGTGGCGGTCACCATGCTGGGAGGCACCGATGCGCATTCTTTTTACCGGGGGATCGGGCAAGGCGGGACGCCATGCCGTGGCCCATCTGCTGAAGCGGGGGCATCGCGTGTTGAACGTGGATCTGGTACCGCTGGCGCTGGAGGGTGTGGACAATCGCATCGCGGACATCACAGATGCCGGACAGATCTTTGATGTCATGTCGGGCTATGCAGGGTTCGACGAACTCGACC
>SKKS01000321.1 GCA_007123625.1 Paracoccaceae bacterium | reverse complement strand
TATTCATGCACCGCCACGATGATCGACAGCGCCACCACAAAGGCCGCCAGCGTGAAGAAGAAATTGCCAAAGGACGGCAGAAGCCCCAGAAAATCCAAGTCGCTGCTCCTGATTTCAAGCGTGATTGCGCGCCGCGATCACATTCACCGCGCACTGCCTTGCCATTTGGTCCATGGCCTGCACCGTATCAAGGCTTTTCACGGGCATGGCAAGCTCGGGACCACGCACAAGGTCGTTCAGTACCGCTTCGACCGTTGCCGCCATGTCGGCGAATCCGATCCGGCGGGCGATAAAATGATCCAGCGCCACTTCCTTGGCGGCGTTGAAGGCTGCGCCAGCGTGCCCGCCCGCCTCCATCACTTCGCGCGCCAGGCGCAGCGCGGGGAAGCGGGCTGGGTCGGGGGCCTCGAAACTGAGCTGCCCTATCCGCGCAAGGTCCAGACGCTCTACCGGAAGCGGCGCGCGTGTGGGCCAGTTCAGCGCATAGCCGATGGCGTGGCGCATGTCCGCAGGTCCGATATGCGCCATCAGCGCGCCATCGTTGAAGCCCACCAGCGCGTGGATCAGAGATTGCGGATGAACCAGCACTTCGATCCGCGCCGGGTCGATACCAAAGAATTCGCGCGTTTCAATAAGTTCCAGTGCCTTGTTGAACAAGGACGCGCTGTCGATGGTGATGCGCTGGCCCATCGACCAGCTGGGGTGATTCATGGCCTCTTCCAGCGTCGCGCGGGCAAGGCGCGAGGTGGGCCAGTCGCGGAACGGCCCGCCCGAGGCGGTGATGATCACCCGCTCGACCGCTGCCATGTCTTCGCCCACCAAGGCCTGAAACACCGCCGAATGCTCGCTGTCCACAGGCAGCAGGGTCGCCCCGTGTGCGCGTGCCGTGGCCATGACCAGCGGCCCGGCGGTGACCAGCGATTCCTTGTTGGCCAGTGCCAGCGTGGCGCCGCGTTCCAGCGCACGCAGCCCCGGCGCCAGCCCGGCGGCGCCGACGATGGCGGACATGACCCAGTCCGCAGGGCGCTCGGCGGCCTCGATCACTGCGGCGGTGCCGGCGGCGGCTTCGATGCCGGTGCCCGCCAGCGCGTCCTTCAGGGCGATGTAACAGTCATCGAACGCGGTGACGGCGACTTCTGCGCGCAGTGCGCGGGCCTGTTCGGCCAGTCGCGCGACATTGCGCCCGCCGGTCAGCGCAACGGTGGCCAGGTCTGCGCGGCGTTGCAACAGATCGAAGGTGCTTTCGCCGATCGAGCCTGTGGCCCCGAATACCGAAACGCGCCGCATGTCCGGAACCTCAGTCGACAAGAAGGCCTCCGATGACACCGGTTTCGTTCAGGATCAGGAACATGGCCGCCGCTGCTATCATCGCGTCGAAGCGGTCCAGCACGCCGCCGTGGCCGGGAATAAGGTTCGAGCTGTCCTTGATCCCGGCGCGGCGTTTCAGCGCGCTTTCGGCAATGTCGCCTGCCTGTCCGGCCATACTGGTCAGGACCGATGCCAGCAGCAAACCCGTGCCCGCGCCAAGTACCCCCATCATTGCCCAGCCAACGACAAGCGCCAGCACCCAGCCCGCCACCGTACCCGACCATGTCTTTTTCGGGCTGACGCGGGGCCACAGCTTTGGCCCGCCTATCAGGCGCCCGGCGAAGTACCCGCCCACGTCCGAGGCAATGACCACAAGGACCAGCCACAGCACCCATTCCCAGCCGAAACCGCCGCGCATCAGCAAAAGCGCGGCCCCCGCCAGCAGGATCAGCGCCAGATAGGCCGCATGCACCGCCCGCACCGGCGCTGGCATCCGCCAGGCCAGCAGCGCCACCGCCAGCGCCAGCGCGCCCAGAAGCCATGCGCCTGAGAGCTGCGTGAAGAATACCGCCAGCGCCACGGCCGCGCTGAAACCCGCAGCCTCGGCCCGGCCAAACGGGGCGGCCGGGTCGTGCATGCGCGCCAGTTCCCACACCATCGCGCCCGTCAGCACCGCCACCAGCGTCAGGAAAACAACGCCCCCGGCCCAGACCGCGCCGATGCCGACGACCACCATCACCACCGCCGACAGGGTGCGATCCCGAAGATCGGCGAAATTCGATGCCATTACTTCGCCCCGCCGAAGCGGCGTTCGCGCAATTCGAATTCGGTCAGGATGTTGCTCATTTCCTGCGGTGTGAAATCGGGCCAGAGCGTTGGTGTAAAAACATATTCCGCATAGGCTGCCTGCCAGGGAAGAAAGTTTGAAATCCGCGTCTCGCCCGATGTGCGCACGACCAGGTCGGGGTCGGGCAGGGCATGGGTGTCCAGGTGTCCACCGATGACGGCGTCGGTGATCTGGTCCGGGTCCAGTTGTCCATCGCGAACTTTTTGCGCGACCGCCTGCGTCGCGCGGCGGATTTCGTCGCGTCCGCCGTAATTGATCGCTACGGTCAGGTGCACCCGGTCGTTGCAGGCGGTTTCTGCCTCGATCCAGTCGAACATCGCCGCCAGCTTCGGGTTCAGTGTCGTGCGCTCGCCAATGATGCGCATCCGCACGCCTTCGCGGCTCATGCGGTTGGCCTCGCGCTTGATGTAGCGCTCGAACAGCGCCATCAGGCCCAACACCTCTTCGGTGGACCGTTTCCAGTTCTCGGTCGAAAAGGCATAGAGCGTCAGGTAGCGGATGCCGATTTCGGGGCAGGCCGAAACAAGCTGGCGCACCCGCTCGGCGCCCTTGCGGTGACCGACAAGCCGGGGCCAGCCGCGGTTCTTTGCCCAGCGGCCATTGCCATCCATGATCACCGCCACATGCAGCCTGTTTCTGGAGGCGGGGTCGTCGTCGTCGGCGGGTTGGTCAAAACTCATCAATTAAACCGCTCTGGCTGGGCAGGATCAGACCTGCATGATCTCTTCCTGCTTGGTGTCCAGTGTCTTGTCGACGAGCGCCACATACTTGTCGGTCAGTTCCTGGATCTCTTCGGACCAGAGCTTCTGCTCGTCCTCGCTCATGCCCGCCGCCTTGGCCTTCTTGATCTGGTCCATACCGTCGCGGCGCAGGTTGCGAATGGCCACGCGGGCGTGCTCGGCATATTGTGCAGCAACCTTGGTCAGTTCGCGGCGGCGTTCCTCGTTCAACTCGGGGATGGGCAGCATGATGATGGTGCCGTTCAGCTGCGGGTTGATCCCCAGCCCCGATTCGCGGATCGCTTTTTCGACCTTGCCCACCATCGACTTGTCCCAGACATTTATCGTGACCATGCGCGGCTCGGGAACATTGACCGTGCCGACCTGGTTAATCGGCGTCATCTGGCCGTAGGCCTCGACCATCACCGGCTCCAACATCGAGGCCGAGGCCCGCCCGGTGCGTAGTGACGCGAATTCGGTGCGCAGGGCGCTCATGGCGCCGTCCATGCGCCGTTTCAGGTCATCAAGGTCGATTTCGATATCTTCGGACATGGTGTCTTCTCGTTTGTTGTGTGCCGTTTCCAGCCCTGCCTGCGCCGTTATATACCGCAAACATGCCGGGGTTCATATAGGGTGCGGCGGCTCAGCCGTGCACACGGGTATAGGTACCCTCGCCGCGCAGGATGCCGCGGAATCCGCCGGGTTCATCCAGGGAAAACACGATGATAGGAAGGTTGTTGTCGCGCGCAAGCGCAATGGCCGAGGCATCCATGACCTTGAGGTTCCGGGTCAACACCTCGTCGTAAGTCACGCTCTCGTACCGTTTAGCGCCCGCGTCGCGCGCCGGGTCGCGGTCATAGATGCCGTCGACCTTGGTGCCTTTGAAGATCGCCTCGCAGGCCATTTCGTTGGCGCGCAGGGTGGCGGCGGTGTCGGTGGTAAAATAGGGGTTGCCGGTCCCGGCGGCAAAGATGCAGACGCGTTTTTTTTCAAGGTGCCGCACCGCGCGTCGGCGGATATAGGGCTCGGCGACCTCGTCCATGCGGATGGCCGAGATGACGCGCGTATGGATGCCCAGACCTTCGAGTGCGGATTGCATGGCCAGCGCGTTCATGACTGTGGCCAGCATGCCCATGTAGTCGGCTGTGGTTCGCTCCATCCCCTGTGCGCTGCCCTGCAACCCGCGAAAGATGTTGCCGCCGCCGATCACCATGCAGATCTCGACCCCGAGCGTGTGGACGGACTGCACTTCGGCTGCGATGCGTTCCACAGTGGGCGGATGAAGTCCGTATCCCAGATCGCCCATCAACGCCTCGCCCGAGATTTTCAGCATCACGCGGCGATAGTTGGTCGGCGCGGGGCTCTGGGTTGCAGAATCGGGCATGGAATGGGCACCTTTCCGGGGGCGAGGCGGCGGACAGGGCGTCTACGCGCGCAACGGGGTCAGAGTTTCGGGCGGAACATGTCGGAAAAGCAGGATCGGTTCAATGTCAAAGCCGCGCGAAACCGCGCGGGCGTGGCCGATGCGCTGCAGCACGCGCCCGAAGATCAGGCCACGACGGCACCAGAGACGCTTTCGCGCGCGTTCCCCGGCGGCCTGCCTGACCCCGCGCGCCCGGTTCTGCTGGCAGGCCCCACGGCCAGCGGCAAGTCGGCGCTGGCGCTGGCGCTGGCGCGCGCTCAGGGGCGCGCGGTGGTCAACGCAGATGCGCTGCAGGTCTATGGCATGTGGCGGGTGCTGACGGCGCGGCCCTCGCGGTCCGAAACCGACGCGGTAACGCACCTGCTTTATGGCCATGTCGGGCGCGAACCCTATTCGGTGGGCCACTGGCTGCGCGAACTGGCCAAGGTGCTGCAGGCGCATCCGAACCCGGTCATTATCGGCGGCACGGGGCTTTACTTCATGGCGCTGACCGAAGGGCTGGCGCCGATTCCGCCGGTGCCGACAGACGTGCGCGCCGAATCGGACGCACGGCTGGCCTCCGAAGGTGCGCGCGCGCTGCTAGCCGAACTTGATGCCGCGACTGCGGCCCGGATCGATCCGCTGAACCCTGCGCGTATCCAGCGCGCGTGGGAGGTTCTGCGCGCAACCGGGCGCGGGCTGGCCGACTGGCAGGCCGACACCCCGCCGCCATTGCTGCCCGCGTCGGATGCGGCGGCGGCGGTGGTGATGATGCCCGAGCGCGCCTGGCTGGCGGCGCGAATCGAAACGCGCTTTGCAGCCATGCTGGAGGGGGGCGCGCTGGCCGAAGTGCGCGCCGCCTTGCCCCATTGGTACCCCGCGGCGCCCTGGGCACGCGCGATTGGCGCGCCCGAGCTTGTAGCGCATCTGCGCGGCGAGGTCACGTTGCAGGCCGCCAGCGCCGCCGCGATTGTCGCAACCCGCCAGTACGCGAAACGCCAGCGCACATGGTTCAGTCGCCGCATGAAGACCTGGCAGCGCGTCGATCCGGCGTGACCGCGCAGGGTTGTGCGCGCACTTGCGCAACCCCTCGGTTGGGCAAGTTCACGCTGACGTGAGTTTTTTCGCTTTGGGATGCCGCAAGCAATCCGTAATCTGGCCGCAATGGGGGTGCAGATGAACCGCATGACAGTGATTCCCGATCCGAAAACCCGGCTCAGACTCCAGCCTCTGTCCCGCTTGACGGGGGGACCGCGCTGGCAGGTCGAGGCGATGCGCTCGCTGCGCGAGCCGATGTTGCTGTGGTTCACCCAAGGCCAGGGGCGGATCACCGTGGCCGGGACGACACGCGGGTTTCACGCCCATAACGCAGTGTTCATTCCCGCAGGGGTGATGCACGGCTTTACCGTCACCCACAAGGCCAGCGGGTCTGTGTTGCTGTTCGGTAGCGATTGCGCGCTGGCTTGGCCGCGCGCACCGCTGCACCTGCGCCTGCGCGAGAAGATGGCGCAGACAGAACTGACCGCGATCATCGACAATATCCAGCGCGAACTGGACAGCGGGCGCAGGGGGGCGATGACCGCCGCGCACCATCACCTGGGGTTGCTGTCGGTCTGGATCGACCGACAGGTGTCCGAGCGCGAGGCCGAAGCCCCGCCGACACCGCACCGCGCGTCGCAAAAACTGGCGGCGCGATATGCGGCGCTTCTGGAAAGGGAATTCCGCTCGGGGTTCGGGGTGGCCGACTATGCCGCCGCACTGGGGGTGACGCCCACGCATCTGACCCGTGCCTGCAAGGCCAGCGCCGGGCGTACCGCGCTGGACCTGCTGCAGGACCGCCGCCTGTTCGAGGCCCGCCAGATGCTGGTATCCAGTTCCGCCCCGGTCAAGGAGATCGCCCAGGCGCTGGGGTTCTCGACCGCCAGTTATTTCACCCGCAGCTTTCAGCACAGCATCGGCCAGACGCCAAGCGCCTTTCGTCGCAATCGCGGGATGCCGCCGGGCCGCTGACGG
>SKKS01000135.1 GCA_007123625.1 Paracoccaceae bacterium | reverse complement strand
TGCGCCACCGGCCGCCAGCACAGCCCCTCCGCCAACCAGAAAGATTATTCTGCGTCGTGTCAAAGTCATCGCAATCTCCTTTTGTTCGATATCGCACAATATAGTGCGACATCGAACAAAATTGCAAGTGCGTTTTGATTGGACGGCTTTTTCGCTGGCAATTGCCCTCAAAAAAAATTCTGCGCGACACACAAGTGGCCGGTTTGATGAAAGCTGCACCGCAGCGTGCTAACCTTGTTGACCGTCAGTAAAGGGCCGGGCACGTTGCTGCACCTGCGAAGGGGCTTTCCATGCTGCGGCAAGCCTGAATGTCGCTGATGGGCTCAATACCGCCTTCGGTTATTCTGTGTCAGATGCGGACGCCAGCCAGGGACGGAACGCCGCGACCACCTCGGCATAGGTCTTGCGTTTGAACGGCACGATCGACGCCAGCAGGTCGTCCGCCGTCATCCACTGCCAGGCCGAAAACTCGGGCGTCGCGGTGTCAAGGTCGATCAGGTCATCGCTGCCGGTGAAGCGCAGCAGGAACCAGCGCTGCTTCTGGCCCCGGAACCTGCCGCCCCAGATCTGCGGCACCAGTTCGGCGGGCAGGTCATAGGCCAGCCAGTCTTCGGTTTGCGCCAGCACCTCAACCGCGTCCGGGCCGATGCCGGTTTCCTCGTGCAGCTCGCGCAGGGCGGCGTCCTGCGGGTCCTCGCCCTCGTCGATCCCGCCCTGCGGCATCTGCCAGGCGGGGGCGCTGGCGTCGCGACGCTGTGCGGCAAAGATCAGGCCCTGGGCATTGATCAGCATCACACCCACGCAGGGGCGGTGCGGGAGCGTGGCAATCGCGTCTGATGTCATGGACTGGTCCATTGCAGTGGCGCCACCGCCCGCGAGCAGCGGCGCCTTGTCGATTGCGGTCTCAGCGCCGCCCGTTCAGCGCCGACAGGCCCCGCAGGATGTCCAGAGCATAGGCCAACTGGTAATCCTCGGCGCGCAGGCGAGCGACCTCTTCGGCGGCGCGGCGTTCGTCGTCAAGCTGACGGCGCTCGTCATCGGACATCGAGGTGTTGTCCAGACGCCCGCGCAGATCGGCCTCGGACCGGGCGGGGGGCGCTTCGGCCTCTTCCTCGGACGTGGGCGTGCGACGCGGCTGTTCTACCACGATGTCGGGCGATACGCCCAGCGCCTGGATCGAGCGCCCTGACGGCGTGTAGTAAAGCGACGTCGTCAGCCGGATCGCCCCGTCGCCCCGCAGCGGCATGACCGTCTGCACCGACCCCTTGCCGAAGCTGCGCGTGCCGACCACGATCGAACGGCGGTGATCCTGCAGCGCCCCGGCCACGATCTCGGACGCGCTGGCGGAACCCGCGTTGATGAGCACGACCATCGGTTTTCCGTCAATCAGGTCACCGGACTGCGCGTTGTAGCGCTCACCCCCGGCATCGCCGCGTCCGCGCGTCGAAACGATCTCGCCGCCATCCAGGAAGGCATCGGTCACGCGCACGGCCTGGCTGAGCAGCCCGCCGGGATTGTTGCGCAGGTCCAGCACGACGCCGCCCAGCGCATCCATCCCGCCCAGTTCCTCTATCGCTTCGTTCAGGCCATCGCGCAGGTTGGGGAAGGTCTGTTCATTGAAGGTGGTCACCCGCAGGATCGCGATGTCGCCTTCAAGGCGGCTGCGCACGGCCTGCATGCGGATTGTGTCGCGGATGATCGACAGGTCGAACGGCTCTGAAACCCCCTCGCGCACCACGGTAACGATGATTTCCGACCCCACCGGCCCGCGCATCAGCTCAACCGCCTGCGCCAGAGTCATGCCCAGAAGCGATTCGCCGTCCACATGCGTGATCAGGTCGCCCGGCTCAACCCCTGCGTCATAGGCGGGGGTGCCGTCCATGGGGGTAATGACCTTGACGAACCCGTCCTCCATGGTGACTTCGATCCCCAGCCCGCCGAACGACCCGCGGGTCTGGCTGCGCATCTCGTCGAAATCGTCGGGCGGCAAGTAGCCCGAATGCGGATCGAGCGAGGTCAGCATGCCGTTGATCGCGGCCTCGATCAGTTTCTCGGGGGCGACATCCTCGACATACTGCGCGCGGATCCGCTCGAACACGTCGCCGAACAGGTCAAGCTGCTGATAGACCGAGCGGTTTCGCTCCTGCTCCTGCGCGACCAGCGGACCGGCCACCTGGGTCGCAAGGATCGCCCCTGCGACAATACCACCGACCGCTCCCAGAATATGCTTCTTCATGCGCCTTCTGCTCCTTCGTGCCTGCGTCGCGGCCGGGGTGCCCGGCGCCTGTGCGCCCGGTTCACCGGAGCGCTTATCCATCCTGTGCAGTCAACGCGAACCATGGCGCCGGGTCAACCGGCTGGCCACGCTCGCGCAGCTCGACATAGAGCGACTGCGTGCGAGCGCCAGACGCCACGGTATCGGTCCCCGTATCCGAACCGCCGCCCATGGTGCCCAACGGCGCCGTTTCGGTCAGAACCTCGCCTGATCGAACATAGACCATTTCCAGCCCGGCCAGAACCAGCAGATAGTCCGCCGCCGGCTCGAGTATGATCACATTCCCGTAGCCCCGGAGCGGCCCTGCATAGCGCACCGTGGCCGTCCAGGGCGCAGTGACGATCGCCCCAGGCACCGTCGCCAGCATCAAGCCCGGGCGCGCGATCCCGGCGGCGTCGGCCTCGCCCGCGCGGCGCAGCAAGACGCCGCGCACCGGAAGGGGAAGCGACCCGCGCGCCAGCGCAAAGTCGCGCAAGGCCGTGTCCCCGGGCGTTGCGGACCTGTCGGCAAGGGTCTGCGCGAACTGGTCCAGGGTCTGGGCGGCCTCGGCGAAGCGGGCCAGCGCCTCGGGGTCGTCGGCCAGCCGCGACGGCAACGCGCTGCGCTCTGCCATGGCCTGACCCAGGGCGCTGCGCGCTGCCTGCGCCATGTCCAGACCATCAAGCAGCAGGGCCTGCGCCTCGGCGCGCACGGCGCGCAGGGCACCTGCCTCGCGCAGGTCGTGCTCCAGAGCGGCGGCCTGCGCCGCAAGCGCAGGCGCCACCTCCCCCAGCAGCATTCCGGCGCGGGCGGTGCCCAGCGGCCCGGCGGGATGGGCCAGCTGGCCCGCATCGGCCTGCATCCGTCCGATGGCACCCAGAACGCCCAGAAGGCGCGCCAGATCGGCGCTTTGGGCTTCGAACCGCCGCTGTAACGTGGCTTCACGCAGGGACGCGGCACGCAACTCGACGCGCAAAAGCTCCAGTCCCCCCTCGAAGGCGCGGATCGCCCCGGCAAGCGCGGCAACCTGATCCTGGGCGCCGACGGCCGCCCGCATGGCCGCCGTCGCCGCAACCAGCGCGTCGGCGGCCTCACGGGCGCTTTCAGCCGGACCGTTGGTGCTCGCAGGCGCAGGCGCGGGCAGCCACACGACCAGCGCCCCCAAGATCAGCGCCGCGACTGCCCACCGCGCCAGGGTCATGTGCAGATCAGGCTGCGGCCGGTCATCTCGGGCGGTGGGGCGATGCCCATGAGGTCCAGCACCGTAGGCGCCACATCCGCCAGCCGTCCCTCCACAAGCGTCGCGCCCTTGGGTCCGCCCACAAGCGCCACCGGCACCATGTTGGTGGTGTGGGCCGTGTGCGGCCCGCCGGTCGCGGGATCGATCATGCATTCGGCATTGCCGTGATCGGCGGTCAGCAGCATCGCCCCCCCGGCGGCGGCCAGCGCGTCCAGCACCTGGCCGAGGCCCTTGTCCACAGCTTCGCAGGCGGCGATGGCGGCGGCGGTATCACCGGTATGTCCGACCATGTCGGCATTGGCGAAATTCACCACGATCAGGTCATACCCCGCGCCGATGGCGGCGATCAGACGCGCCGTGACCTCCGGCGCCGCCATTTCCGGCTGCAGGTCATAGGTCGCGACCTTCGGGCTGGTCGGCATGTCGCGGTCTTCGCCGACCTCGGATTCTTCGCGCCCGCCGTTCAGGAAGAATGTCACATGAGGGTATTTTTCGGTCTCGGCCAGCCGGAACTGGCGCAAACCGTGCTGTGCAACCCACGCGCCCAGCGTGTTGACAATGCGCCGCTTCGGAAAGGCCGTGCGCATGAAGGCGTTATGAGCATCCGAGTATTCGATCAGGCCCAGCAACACCTCCCAGTCGGGCAGATGGCCCCGAGCGAACCCGTTGAACGACGGCGCGCCCAGCGCGGCCAGGATCTCGCGCGCGCGGTCGGCCCGGAAATTGAGGCAAAACAGCCCGTCACCCCCGCGCACCCCGGCATAATCGCCGATCACCGTCGGCGCGATGAACTCGTCGGTTTCGGCGCGCGCATAGGCTTCGGCCACTGCCGCAGCGGCGTCCTTGGCATGGTGATCGGCCTTGGCCCGCACGATCGCATGCCATGCGCGTTCCACCCGGTCCCAACGCCGGTCACGGTCCAGCGCCCAGTAGCGCCCGATCACCGTGGCGATGCTGACACCTGCAGGCAAGCTGCCCATCAACCCGGCCACGAAGCCCTGCGCAGAGTCCGGCGCCACATCGCGCCCGTCGGTCATGGCATGGATCGCCACAGGAACGCCCGCCCCGGCAATTGCCGCCGCCGCCGCGCGCAGGTGCGTGATATGCCCGTGCACGCCCCCGTCCGACACCAGCGCCATCAGATGCGCGGTCCCGCCCGACGCCTTGAGGCTGGCGATGAATTCCAGCAGCGCGGGGTTCCGCGCAAAGCTGCCGTCCTCGATCGCCATATCGATCTGGCCCAGATCCATCGTGACCACCCTGCCCGCGCCGATATTGGTATGGCCGACCTCGGAATTGCCCATCTGCCCAGAGGGCAGGCCGACATCAGGGCCGTGGGTGATCAGCGTGGCGTGTGGACAGGTCTCCATGATCTGGTCGAAATGCGGTGTGCGCGCCTGCGCAATCGCGTTTCCCGGACCCGGTGCGGCAAGCCCCCAGCCATCGAGGATGCACAGGACAACGGGGCGGGTCATGGCGGCTCCTTCATCTCGGGCGCAGTGCCAGAGGCAAGGTGCGCCTCCGGCAGGAGTATTCAGGGCAAGATGAAAGCCCTGTCGCTCAGGATTTCAAGCGCCTGTTGCGCGCGGCCAGCAGCTTGAGCCGCAGCGCGTTGAGACGGATGAACCCTTCGGCGTCCTTCTGGTCATAGGCGCCGGCGTCGTCCTCGAAGGTGACATGCGCCTCGGAGTACAGGCTGTGTTCCGACCAGCGGCCGACGCAGCGCACCGACCCCTTGTAGAGTTTCAGCCGCACGGTGCCGGAAACGTGTTCCTGCGACGCGTCGATGGCGGCCTGCAGCATCTCGCGTTCGGGCGAGAACCAGAATCCGTTGTAGATCAGCTCCGCATAGCGCGGCATCAGACTGTCCTTGAGATGCCCTGCCCCTGCATCGAGCGTGATCTGTTCGATGCCGCGATGGGCCTCGAGCAGGATCGTGCCGCCCGGGGTTTCGTAAATGCCGCGCGACTTCATGCCGACGAAGCGGTTTTCCACGAAATCCAGCCGCCCGATCCCGTGGCGGCGTCCGTATTCGTTCAACTCGGTCAGGATCGTTGCCGGCGACATGGGGGTTCCGTTGATCGCCGTGGCATCGCCCTTCTCGAAAGTGACCTCGATATGTTCGGGCTGGTCGGGCGCATCCTCGGGGTTGACGGTGCGCTGGTAGACATAATCGGGCGCGTCGTCCGCCGGATCTTCGAGCACCTTGCCCTCGGACGAGGTGTGCAGCAGGTTCGCGTCGACCGAGAACGGCGCCTCGCCGCGCTTGTCCTTGGCGATGGGGATCTGGTGCGCCTCGGCGAATTCGATCAGCTTCGTACGGCTGCCAAGGTCCCACTCCCGCCAGGGCGCGATCACCTTGATGTCGGGGTTGAGCGCATAGGCGCTGAGCTCGAACCGGACCTGATCATTGCCCTTGCCCGTGGCGCCGTGGGCGACCGCGTCGGCCCCGGTCATGGCCGCGATCTCTACCAGGCGCTTGGAAATGAGCGGCCGCGCGATCGAGGTGCCCAGCAGGTAAAGCCCCTCATAGACCGCGTTGGCGCGGAACATCGGAAACACGAAGTCGCGCACGAATTCCTCGCGCAGGTCCTCAATGTAGATATTCTCGGGCGCGATTCCCAGCAATTCCGCCTTCTTGCGGGCGGGGTCCAGTTCCTCGCCCTGGCCCAGATCGGCGGTAAAGGTCACTACCTCGCAGCCGTATTCGACCTGCAGCCACTTGAGGATGATCGAGGTATCAAGCCCCCCGGAATAGGCAAGCACGACTTTGCGGGGCGCGGGGGTGCGAGGCGC
>SKKS01000184.1 GCA_007123625.1 Paracoccaceae bacterium | reverse complement strand
GCCGCGCGCCCGGCAGCCGAGGAAGAGATCGCGCTGGCCGAAAGCCTGTGCGCAGGGCACGCGGAAAACACACTGGTGGCGCTGCACCGCCGGTTCGAGGACGGCGCAATCCGCGAGCAGTTCCGCACCCTGAAGCCGCGCGACGAAACCGCGTTTTCCGGCGCGCATCTGCGCGGCCACGACCGAGCTTTCCAGTTTTTCGAGACCGATGCCGAAGGTGGAGCCGGCGAGCATGTGGACCTGTTCGAGTTGAGGGGGCGCGACTGATGCCGGAATTCTGGGTCGCCTCGGGGCACCATCTGACGCGGCTGGACCGCGCGGGGCGGATGCTGGTCACGGATGAGCTGATCCTGGCCTGGCTTGCCCGCCCCGAGGTGTTGCCGCCGCCCGAAGCCTGCGCCGCCGAACGCCATCTGCATGCGCGCCTGCTGGCCAGCCCGCGCGCGGCGGTCACGCCGGGCGATATTGGCGCGCTGGCTGACCGCGATGCGCAGGAAAACTGGCGCTTCCTGATCGGCCTGCGTGACCGGTTGCTGGCGGTCGGGTCGATCGAGGACGGCTATACAGCGATGATGCGCGCGGGCGAGTCCCTGCCGCAGGTGTTCCTGTCGCAGCTGGTGCAACTGATCTTGCGCAACGCGCTGGACGGCTGCAATGATCCGCAGGTCCTGCGCGCCGCCGAGTGCTTCTTTCGTCCACAGCGTGCACATGTGAAGGACGATCACCTGCTTCTGGCCGACGACGAACTGGTCCAGCTTTACGAATCCGAGATGCATGCCTCGCCGCTGACGGCGATGTTCTCGGGCGGGGTGGACGGGCTTGATGTGCTGGGCGGGGGCAACGAATGGACCTATTGGTCGCGCTCGGATGCGCATACGATGGTGCTGAACTTTGGCGGCGACCCCGAAGCGCGGCGCGGCATGGCCGAAGCCATCGCCGCGTTTCTGCGCCACATGCTGGGGCTGGCGGTGACAGTCACGCCGCAGACCCGCGCCGACGATGTGGACCTGCGCTGGTTCGTGGGGCTGGACCCGGCGGGCACCGCCATCGGCAATGCGCTCTGGCACGGCAAACCCATGCCTGCGACCATGGTGGGTCTGTTCCGGCTGGACATCGCCGACCGCAAGCGTGTGCGTGCCGACATGGCGGGGCATCCGGTCTGGCTGATCCTGGGCCTTGGGGCGGACGGCGCGGTTCGGATGAAGCCACAGAACCTGCTGACCGGCCTGCCGCTGGCCGAACCGGCGCTGAACTGACCTGGGAGGGGACGATGCCGCAAACGATTCTGCGACTGGGGGTGCTGGCGACCCGGCGTCCGCCGGTCACGCGCTGGGGGCCGGGCGAGTTGCGCGCCACGGGTGTCCTGCCGCACGAACCCGTCACGGCGCCCGGCACCTGCATCAGCGCGGTCGACGGAGTCGAGACCTGGTACCTGGGTGCGCGCGACATGGTGCTGTATTCGGGCGATACCGGGCACCACCGCGACAACCTGGCCTCGGGGCGGCCATCGGTTTGGGTGGTGCTGCGCGGGGACACGCCCGAAGCGGTCGAGATCGTGTGCCTGACCGTCGACCCTTACGAGGGCGAGGGGTTCGCCTCGGACCTCGGGTTGATGGTCGAGGCCGTGCCAATGCCTGCATCGGTGGTCGACACGGTGGCAGCATTCGTGGCCCGGCACCATGTCGAGATGCCGTTCAAGAAACGCCAGCGCCAGCCGGTGGACCCCAACGCCATGACCGCCCGCGCGCCGCGCATCCTGCAGGATGCGGACAAATGGGTGAACACGCCGCGCAAGAGGTAAGCCATGCCCCCCCGCAAGGATGATGAAACCGGCGACGAAGGCTTCATTGGCCGCTGGTCCCGGCGCAAGCGCAACGCCGTCGAACCGGAACCGCCCGCATCGCCCGACGACACCCCCGAGGCGTCGGCCACGGCCCCGGACAGTGGCGCCGACCCCGCCAAAGCGGCGATCACGCCCGAGGAACTCGCCGCCCTGCCGCGCCCCGAGGACCTAATGCCCGGCGCCAACATCCGCGCCTTCCTGCGCCCTGGCGTACCGACGGCGCTGAAGAACGCGGCGCTGCGGCGGATGTGGCTGCTGACCCCGGCGATTCGCGATCACGCCGATCCGGCGGTGGATTACGCATGGGACTGGAACACACCCGGCGGCGTGCCGGGCTCGGGGGCCGCATCGACGACGCCGGACAAGGTGGCGCAGATGCTGCGCGCGCTGCGCGAAACGCCCGCCGAGCGTGAGCGCGCCGCGACCGAAGCCGAGGTGGACGCACCGGGCGGCACCGGCCCGGCGCCGCAGGCGACCGCTTCCAGTGCGCGCACCGATGCTAAGCCCGAAGTGGAAAACCCTGCGTCAAGCGCACGTTACCCGCGAGACCGGACGCCGCAGCCCGACCAAGGCACGGACCCGTCCCCATCGCCATCCGCCGGACCCGTGCCGCAGTCGGGGCGCACCAGCGACACGTCAGACGAAGGACCCGAAGACCCGCCCGCGCGCCGCCCGCGTCACGGCGGGGCGCGCCCTTCCTGACCGCCATGCGACCATGGTCGCATAAAGTCATATCTGCGAGGGGCCATTTCTTCTGGACGCATCATCTGGCTTCGCAGTATCCTGAACACAATCGCATGCCGAATGCGAAGGGAACCGTGGACACCCATTGATGACACGCAGCCAGCCCGCGACCGGGTCAGCAACGGACAGGATTGATGCGGCAAGAAGCGAGCAATATCGCTTTCTTGCCCGTCTTCTGTCGGGGGCGCCCGATGGCGGCACCCTTGCTGCGATGGCGGCACTGACCGGCGATTCCACTGCGCTGGGCCAGGCATTCGAGGCACTTGCCCGCGCCGCTGCACAAGCCGACGCAGAGGCCGCCGCGCGCGAGTATTTCGAACTTTTTGTCGGTGTCGGTCGGGGGGAGTTGCTGCCCTATGCCAGCTTTTACCTGACCGGATTCCTGAATGAGCGCCCGCTGGCGAACCTGCGCGCCGATCTGGCGCGCCTCGGTGTGGCGCGTGCCGAAGGCCGCCACGAACCCGAGGACCACATCGCCCTTCTGTTCGAGGTGATGGCCGACATGGCCGACGGATCGCTTGATGTCGATGACGCGGGGCAGGCGGCGTTTTTCGCAACCCATATCGCGCCGTGGGCAGGGCAATTCTTTGACGATCTGACCGTTGCACCCAGCGCGCGGCTTTATCGTCCGCTGGCCGAGATCGGGCGGCTTGTCGTGGATATCGAAGCGCGGGCCTTCAGGCTTGCGGCGTAGCAGATGAACCGAACTTCGGGCGCGCGTGGGAGCAGCGCGCCCGGCAACTGCGGGAGGATGCAGGATGTCGAGACAGGATAAGCAACAGGCCAATCCGGGGCTGAGCCGCCGCGCTTTCTTCGGGGTTGCGGCAGCGTCGGCTGCCGGGGCCACCGCGCTGACCGGGGGCGGGGCCGCACCGGCCTTTGCGCAGTCAGGCGATGCGCGCACCCGCGCGCGCTATCAGAAGACCGAACACGTCGAAAACTTCTACCGCACCAACCGCTACTACGTCCGGGGGGAATAAGGGATGCTTGTCAAACGCAGAACCCGCGAGGCCGCGACTACGGGCCGACTGACGCAAATGGCCGCAGGCATGGCCGCAAAGCCCCTTGACCGGCGCAGCTTCCTGCGAGCCTCGGGGCTGGCGGTCGGTGGTCTGGCGGCGCTTGGAACCATCGGCGCGGGCATGACCCGCCGGGTCGAGGCAGCGGGCTTCACCGACATGAGCCAGCCGATCGAGGTCCGCACCAACATCTGCACCCATTGTTCGGTCGGCTGCACCGTCAAGGCCGAAGTCCAGAACGGCGTCTGGGTCGGTCAGGAACCGGCATGGTACAGCCCGATCAACCGCGGCACCCATTGCGCCAAGGGCGCGTCGGTCCGCGAACTGGTCCACGGCGACCGGCGCATCAAATACCCGATGAAGAAGGTCGGCGGCCAGTGGGAGCGCATCACCTGGGAGCAGGCGATCGACGAGATCGGCACCAAGATGCTGGAAATCCGCGAAAACTCGGGCGCGGATTCGGTGTATCTGCTGGGATCGGCCAAGTTCTCGAACGAAGGTGCGTACCTGTTCCGCAAGTTCGCGGCCTTCTGGGGTACCAACAACGTCGACCACCAGGCCCGCATCTGCCATTCGACCACGGTTGCCGGGGTTGCCAATACCTGGGGCTATGGCGCGCAGACGAACAGCTACAATGACATCCGCAATTCCAAGACCGTGATCTTCATGGGCTCGAACGCGGCCGAGGCGCATCCGGTCTCGCTCCAGCATATTCTGGAAGGCAAGGAAACCCAGCGCGCGAATGTGGTGGTGCTTGATCCCCGATTCACCCGCACGGCGGCGCACGCGACCGAATACGTCCGCTTCCGCCCAGGCACCGACATCGCCGTGATCCACGGTATGCTGTACCACATCTTCGAAAACGGGTGGGAAGACAGCGAGTATATCGCCCAGCGCGTCTGGGGGATGGATCAGGTCCGCGAAGTGGTGAAGGACTACACCCCCGATGTGGTAGAAAACATCACCGGCGTGGATGGCGAAACGCTCAAGCGTGTGGCCGAAAAATTCGCCACCGAGCGACCGTCGACCTTCATCTGGTGCATGGGCGGCACGCAACACACGGTCGGCACGGCCAACGTGCGGGCCTATAACCTGCTGCTGCTGGCCACCGGCAACGTGGGCCACGAAGGCACCGGCGCAAACATCTTCCGCGGCCACTGCAATGTGCAGGGCGCCACGGACTTTGGCCTCGATGTGGGCAACCTGCCTTGTTATTATGGGCTGGCGCCCGGCGCATGGCGGCACTGGTCGCGCGTCTGGGATGTGCCTTACGAGTATTTCGTCAGCCGCTTCGACGCGGTGCCCGCCAAGGGCGGGCGCGACGCGCGCACGGCCGAGCAGAACATGGAAGTGCCGGGCATTACCTCGACCCGTTGGTTCGATGCGGTGACGATCGATGCGGACGAGGTGGACCAGCGCGACAACATCAAGGCGATGATCGTGTTCGGCCACGGTGGCAACACCGTGCCCCGGATGCAGGATGCGCAGCGCGGCATGAATGCGCTCGACCTGCTGGTGGTGGCGGACCCGCATCCGACCACCTTTGCGGCGCTGCATTCGCGCACCGACAACACCTATCTGCTGCCGATCTGCACGCAGTTCGAATGCTCCGGCTCGCGCACTGCCTCCAACCGGTCAATCCAGTGGGGGGAAAAGATCGTCGATCCGATCTTCGAATCCGACAACGACTATGCCGTGATCCACGCCCTGTCCGAGCGTCTTGGCTTCGCCGACGAGATGTTCAAGAACTACGAGATGGTGCAGGGCAAGTTCGGCACGGAGCCCACGCCGGAATCCATCCTGCGCGAGATCAACCGCGGCGGCTGGTCCACCGGCTACACCGGGCAAAGCCCCGAGCGGCTCAAGGCGCATATGGCCAACCAGGAGCACTTCGACCTGGTGACCCTGCGGGCGAAACCCGACGCCCCGGCGCAGATACAGGGAGATTACTACGGTCTGCCGTGGCCCTGCTGGGGGACGCCGGAGCTGCGCCATCCGGGAACGCACATCCTTTACAACACCAACCTGCACCCGATGCGGGGTGGCGGAGCGTTCCGCCCGCGCTTCGGGCTGGAGCGGGATGGCGAAACCCTTCTAGCCGAGGGGAGCTGGCCCGAAGGGTCGGAAATTCAGGACGGCTATCCTGAATTCACCTATGCGGTGCTGCAACAGCTTGGCTGGGATGAAGACCTGACCGCCCAGGAGCTGGCCACTATCGAACGCATCGGTGGCGACAACCCGGGCAGCGTCAGCTGGTCCATCGACCTGTCGGGCGGGATTCAGCGGGTTGCGCTGGAACATGGCTGCGTGCCCTTCGGCAACGGCAAGGCCCGCGCCGTGGCATGGAACCTGCCCGATCCGATCCCGGTCCACCGCGAGCCGATCTATACCGCGCGGCCCGACCTGGTGGCCGAGTATCCCACCAATGCCGACCGGCGCCAGCAGCGGATGCCCAATATCGGCGCGGCGCTGCAGCAGGATGTGGTGGATCGCGGCGTCGCCAGCGATTTCCCGATCATCCTTACCTCGGGACGGCTGGTCGAATACGAGGGCGGCGGCGAGGAAACACGCTCGAACCCCTGGCTGGCCGAACTCAAGCAGGACATGTTCGTCGAGATCAACCCCGCCGATGCGGCAGCGCGCGGTATCGTCGATGGCGGCTGGGTCTGGGTGACGGGTGCCGAAGGCGGCAGCCGGGCGCGGGTCAAGGCGCTGGTCACCGAACGGGTGAACTCCGGGCTGGCGTTCATGCCGTTCCACTTCGCCG
>SKKS01000112.1 GCA_007123625.1 Paracoccaceae bacterium | reverse complement strand
GTCAGTTCGGCGCTTGCCGGTCCGGCCAGCGCCGTGGTCATGGCAAGCGCAGCCGCCGCGCCTGTGAGTGTGAACCGCATGATTTCCTCCCTTGCAGGTTCCAAATATTGAAACTTATTTTTACATATTGAAAACGATGGTGCGACTCGCTACGCTTTGTCAAGAAATTGTTTGCGCCAACGCATGAGGGGATAATGGCCACGACTCAGGCGGCAGACGGCACGGTTGCCAAGGCGCTCGAGGTTCTCGACCTTGTGGCGTCCTTCGGGCGTCCAGTGCGGTTTTCCGACGTGTTGGACCTCAGCCCCTATCCCAAAGCCACGCTTTACCGCCTTTTGCAGACGTTGGTATCACAGGGGATGCTGTCCTTCGACCCCGAGCGGGGCTGCTACAGCATGGGTATGCGGCTGGTGCGGCTGGCGCATGTCGCATGGCAACAAAGCTCGCTGGCGCCCATCGCCCGTCCGCATCTGGATCGGCTGTCCGCCGAGGTGGGCGAAACCGTGCATCTTGCGCAGCTGGATCACGCGCAGGTGTTGTATGTTGACAAGCGCAACGCACGCGATCCGATCCCCATGTATTCGCAGGCGGGCAAGGTCGGTCCGGCCTATTGCACAGGTGTGGGCAAGGCGATGCTGGCCCATATCCCCGAAGCGCAGTTGCCGGGCGTGCTGGCGCAACAAAGCTGGCACCGCTTCACCGACAGGACCATCACCACGGCCGAAGCGATGCAGGCCGAACTTGGACGCATCCGCGCGCGCGGCTTTGCCTTTGACGACGAGGAACACGAGCCCGGCATCATCTGCGTGGCGCTGCCGATCCTGTCGTCGCACGGCGGCATTCTGGGGGCGTTGTCGGTGACATCGACCACCGCGCGCACCACCCTGCCAGCGCTTGAAGCGCTGGTGCCCATGATCCGCGACATCGCCCGAACGATCGCGCAGGAAACCGAAACCTGGCGCTTTCCCGAAGATGGCGCCCGCTCCAACCGCAAGAGGGCCTGATCCATGTCCGGCGTCACCCTGACCAATGTCATCAAGAAGTACGGCGAAACACAGGTGATGCACGGGGTCGACCTGTCGGTCGAACCCGGCGAATTCTGCGTGTTCGTCGGGCCCTCGGGGTGCGGCAAGTCCACGCTGCTGCGAATGATCGCGGGGCTGGAGGAAACCACCGGCGGCCAGATCACCATCGGCGCGCGCGATGTCACAAAGCTGGACCCGGCGCAGCGCGGCGTGGCCATGGTGTTCCAGACCTATGCGCTTTATCCGCACATGACTGTGGCCGAAAACATGGGCTTCGGGCTCAAGATGAACGGCCACCCCAAGGCCGAAATCCGCGAGAAGGTGGGCAAGGCTGCGGACATCCTCCGACTGGACGCGTATCTGACCCGCAAGCCCAAGGCGCTTTCGGGCGGGCAGCGCCAGCGCGTCGCCATCGGCCGCGCCATCGTGCGCGGCCCCGAGGTGTTCCTTTTCGACGAACCGCTGTCAAACCTGGACGCCGAGTTGCGTGTGGAGATGCGCGTGGAAATCGCCCGCCTGCACCGCGAGATCGGCGCCACCATGATCTATGTGACCCACGACCAGGTCGAGGCGATGACGCTGGCCGACAAGATCGTGGTGCTGCGCGGCGGGCGGGTGGAACAGGTCGGCGCGCCGCTGGACCTGTACCGCGATCCCGACAACCTTTTTGTGGCAGGCTTCATCGGCTCGCCCGCCATGAACCTCATGCCCGCGACCCCGGCCGAGGGCGGGATTGTCGTGCCCGCACTTGGGGCAGATGTCGTTCCCTGCCAGGTGCCGCCGCATGTTTCGGACCTGGTCGCAGGACTGCGTCCGCAAAGCCTGATGGTCGAGGCGGGCGACACCCATCATGTGGAAATGACCGAAGCGCTTGGCGGCGTTTCCTTCATCCATTGCGCGCGCAACGGCGGGCAGAAACTGGTGATCGAAACCAGGGGCAACCATGTGGAACGCCCCGGCGCCGCGATCCGCGTCCGTGCCAACGCCGAGGAGTTGTATCTTTTTGATCGGGCAACCGGCCGCCGCCTGCGCTGAACCGTTCCCCCTGCCATGCACGCGCAGGGATGGGTCGAGTGCGGCCCACACCGAACCGACTGCACGGCGCGGCGCCCTTCGATCAACACGGTTTATTGACTGCGGCCGAATCCCCGCAAGGGACAGCGCGCTGGGCCAGGCTGCGCCACTGCATCCAAAACCCGCTCACGAAAAAGGCATATCCCGTCAGCACAGGTAAAGGCACCGACCAAAACCTGCTGCAGCGATGCCCTTCCGCGTTGCAGCAGCACACAGGAAAACGGCACTTTCCGGCACTTCGATAGAAACTCCTTATCGAAGGCATTGCGCGTTGCAATTTGACCTTTGGCGGGAAGACGCGTCAGACTTGCCCCCGAGACACGCAACAGCGACAGAGCGAGGACATGATGAGCGACGGAAAATTCTATCTGAAATTCGTGGAATCAGGCGTTCAGGGCATTCTCACGCCCTATTGGGACGCGGCGCCTGTCACCACCAAAACCCTGTGGGACGCGCTGGAAACCCCGATTCGCGTCACCGCCAGCCATGCGATCTTTTCCGGCCCCGAAATCATGATGGGCCTGCCCGAATCGCACCACACCTTCGATCCCACCGCCCTGCCGCCCGAGAACCAGACCGTCACCCCCGACCCGGGTGACATGCTGTGGTATTACCAGCCCAAGAACTTTTTCAAGATCGACCCGGATGAATTCTGGGAAATCGGCATGTTCTACGGCACCGGCGGACGCACCTTCGGCCCTACGGGCTGGATTCCCGTGACTTATTTCGCCAAGATGACCGAAGGGCTTGAAGCGATTGCCGATCAGTGCCGCCTGATCCGCAAGGAAGGCATCAAGACAATCGAGATGGGCCGTCTCTGACGCGGTTCCTTTGCCTCTGCGTGGCGGACTCTCCGCCACGATGCTGCCCCACCACTCAACCCTGGAGACCGACAATGAAACCGATCCGCACGCTTTCGCTTTCCGGCATTGCCGCCCTGATGGCCAGCACCGCATTCGGCCAGACGCTGACCATCAACTCCTTCGGTGGCGCCTATGAGGACGCCCACCGCAAGTGCATCATCACCCCGTTCGAAGAAGCCACGGGCGCGACCGTGCAGGTGGTGACCGCGTATTCCGCCGACGGATTCGCGCAACTGCGCGCGCAGGCCGCGGCGCCCCAGTTCGATGTGGTCCACTTCTCGGGCGGGCAGGAGATCGTCGCAGCCGCCGAGGGGCTTCTGACCCCCATCGACCCGACCAGCCTGAGCAACGCCGCCGATCTGGTCGAAGCGGCGCGCCCGAACCTTGAAGGCGGGGAAGGGCCTGCGTATTCGGTGGTGCCGCTCGGGCTTGTCTACAACTCCGAGGTGCTTGACACCCCCGCGAACTGGGCGGACCTGATCAACCCCGAATTCTACGAGAACATGGTCCTGACCGATATGTCCAACAGCTACGGCATGCAGGGCTTCCTGATGCTGAACCAGGTTGTCGGCGGCAGCCTGGATGACATCCAGCCGGGGCTGGATGCGGTCGCGGCGATGCTGGACGGCGGCGCCGTTGTGGTCAGCACCTCGCCCGAGATCATGCAGGAGTTCGCCCAGAACGACGCGTGGATCGCGCCCTATTCGTCCGACTATGCCTTTGTGCTGCGTGATGCCGGGCTTCCGGTCGGCTTTGCCCAGGGTGGCGAAGGGACGCCGGCGCTTTACATCACCGCCAACCTTGTGGCCGGGCGCGACAATCAGGAGCTTGCGCTGCAACTGATCGACCGCTCGATCTCGCCCGAGGCACAGGTCTGCTTTGCCGAGGAAATGCGCTACGCGCCCACCAACGTGAATGCCGAACTGAGCGGCGAAGTCGCCGATGACACCCCCTATGGCGAAGAAGCGCTTTCGGGTCTGATCCGGTTCGACCCACAGGTGATCGAAGCCATGCGGTCCGACTGGGTGGATGCGTGGAACCGCACCATCGCCCGCTGACAACCACGCCTCCGCGCATCGATGCGCGGGGGCACCCACGCTGACCCGGGGCGCGCGCGCGACCGACACCGCAACGCGCGCCCCAAGTCGGAGACCTGAGCGATGACAGACCGGCAGGAGAACCTGTTCCTTGTCCTGCCCGGGCTCGCGCTACTGGCGCTGGCCTTCTTCGTGCCCATCGGGCAGATGCTGGTGCTGGCGTTCCAGGGCCCCGAAGGGTTCACGCTGCAGCATTTCGCGCGGTTTCTGGGCGATCCGTTCTATCTGGGCGTGCTGTGGCGGACGGTGAAGTTGTCGGCGCTCATCACCCTGCTGTGCCTGATGATCGGCTTTCCGCTGGCGTATATCATGGCCCATGTCGGCCCGCGCGCGCGGCTGTGGCTGGTGATCATGGTGATCCTGCCGCTGATGACCAGCGTGGTGATCCGCACCTTCGGCTGGATGGTGGTGCTGTCACGGTCAGGGCTGATCCCGTCCACGTTGCGCGACTTCGGGCTGGTGGGGCGGGCGTTTTCGCTGATGCACACGGAAACCGCAATCGTCATCGGCATGGTCCAGGTGCTGCTGCCGTTCATGACCTTGTCGATCCTGGGCGTGATCCTGCGCATGGACCCGAAGCTGGAAGAAGCCGCGCGCACGATGGGCTGCACCTTCCTGCAGACCCTGCGCACAGTGGTGCTGCCGCTGGCCACGCCGGGGATCATTGCCGGGTCGCTGCTGGTATTCACGCTTTCTGCGTCGTCCTTCGTTACGCCGAACCTGCTGGGCGGCCCGCGCGTGCAGGTGCTGGCGGCATCGATCTATCGGCAGGTGACGCAAACACTGGACTGGAATTTCGCGGCGGCACAGGCGGTGATCCTGTTTGCGGGCGTGCTGCTGGTGCTGATCCCCTACATCCGGCTGGTGAGGCGTGCCGATGGTTAAGTCGATCCCCACACCGCTGCGAATCTTCGCCTGGGTTTTCGTCGGCGTGACGGGGCTGTTCCTGCTGGGGCCGCTGATCGTCGTGGTTGGTGTGTCGCTTTCGGAGAGTCGCTTCATCAGCTTTCCGCCCAACGGGCTGTCGCTGCACTGGTACCGGCAGGTGCTGTCTTCGGACGCGTATGTAGCGGCGGCGTGGCTCAGCCTGCGGGTGGCGGTGCTGGTGACCATCAGCGCCACGCTTCTGGGGGGGGCGGCGGCGGTGGCGATCCATCGGCGCAAGCTGCCGGGGTCCGAGACTATGGGCGCGTTCTTCCTCTCGCCGCTGGTGCTGCCCACGATCATCTATGCCATCGGGATGCTGATGTTGTGGTCGACCCTGTTCGGGCCGGTCAGCATTCTGACGCTGTGGATCAGTCACACCATCATCGCCGCCCCCTATGTGGTGCGCACCACGCTGGCGGTGCTGGCCGACAGCGATCCGTTCCTGGAAGAAGCCGCCGCCACCATGGGCGCGGGCCGCATGCAGAGGCTGTTCCTGGTGGTGCTGCCGCAATGCGCGCCCGGGCTGGCGGCCGGTGCCTTCTTTGCCTTCAACGTCTCGTTCGACGAGGCGGTGCTGTCGCTGTTCCTGCGCAAACCCGGCATGACCACGCTGCCGGTGCAGATCTACAGCCAGCTCGAATTCTCGCCCGATCCGTCGGTCGCGGCGGTGTCCACAATCATGATCCTGCTCACGGTGGTGCTGATCCTTGTGATCGACCGGATCGTGGGCGTGCAGAAATTCGCGAGTTCCTGAGCAATGGCCGATGTCCGTCTGACCGATATCAAGAAATCCTTCGGCCGGGTCGAGGTCCTGCACGGCGTGTCGCTGGACATCCCTTCGGGCGCGTTCATCAGCCTTCTGGGGGCGTCGGGCTGCGGCAAGACCACGCTGCTGCGGATCGTCGCGGGACTGGAAACCGTCACCTCGGGCCGGGTCGAGATCGACGGCACCGATGTCACGGCCCTTCCGCCCGAACAGCGCGACATCGCCATGATGTTCCAGTCCTATGCGCTGCTGCCGCATCTGAGCGTGGCCGAAAACGTCCGCTTTCCGCTGCGGATGCGCGGCATCGGGTCCACCGCCGAACAACGCGACAAGGTGCGCGATGCACTGGAAACCGTGCAGCTGGGCCATCTGGCCGACCGCCGCCCGCGCCAACTTTCGGGCGGGCAGCAACAGCGTGTGGCGCTGGCCCGCGCCATCGTTTCACGCCCCAAGGTGCTGCTGCTGGACGAGCCGCTGTCGAACCTTGACGCACGCCTGCGCGAAGACATGCATGTCGAGCTGATCGAACTGCACAAGCGCCTTGGGCTTACCACGCTTTTCGTTACCCATGACCAGGAAGAGGCGCTGTCGCTGTCGGACCGCATCGTGCTTATCAACAACGGCGCGATCGAACAACAGGACACCCCCGCCAACATCTACGCCAATCC
>SKKS01000398.1 GCA_007123625.1 Paracoccaceae bacterium | reverse complement strand
CGATACCGGCAGGCCATGTCGTCCCCTTTGGGCGGCGAGCGTGCGTGTTCGCGGCTTTCGCCGCATCTGGCGGTGGGGGCGCTGTCGGTGCGCGAGGTGGCGCAGGCCACGGCCCTGCGCCGGGTGGAAGCGCGCGGAGAGGCCGGGGGTTGGGGCGCGTCGCTGGCCAGTTTCGACAAGCGCCTGGCCTGGCGCGACCATTTCATCCAGAAGCTGGAGGATGAACCCGCGCTTGAACACCGCTGCCTGCACCGCGCCTGCGAGGGGTTGCGCCCGCGCGACCCGGACGCGGCGCGGCTGGCGGCCTGGGCTGCGGGTGAGACCGGCCTGCCCTTCGTGGACGCCTGCATGCGGTATCTGCGCGCGACGGGCTGGCTGAATTTCCGCATGCGCGCCATGCTGGTGTCGGTGGCGGCCTATCATCTGTGGCTCGACTGGCGCCCGGTGGGGCAGCATCTGGCGCGGCTTTTCACCGATTACGAACCGGGCATCCACTGGAGCCAGTGCCAGATGCAATCGGGCACCACAGGGATCAACACCTTGCGCGTGTACAATCCGGTCAAGCAGGGGATGGATCAGGACCCGCAGGCGCGGTTCATCCGCCGCTGGGTGCCCGAGCTGGCGCCGGTCCCGGATGCGTTCGTGCATGTGCCCTGGAAATGGCCGGGTGCGCAGACGGTGCTGGGGCGCGGGTACCCCGAGCCGCTGATCGACCCCGAAGTCGCAGCGCGTGCCGCGCGTGCGGCAATGGGGCGCCTGCGCAAGTCGCCGGGATTTGCCGATGTGGCGGCAGTGGTCGCTCAGCGGCATGCCAGTCGCAAGCGGGCGTTGCCGCCGCGCCGGGCGCATCGGGCGGCGGGGCAGCTGACCTTCGATCTGTGACCTGGTCGCAAGCGGCGCTGTCCCGGACACGGTTTGCGGTGCTGGTCCGCCACCGCCCTGTGGCGCCCGCAAGTGCCGGGCGGGGCGTTCAGCTAAGGCCTGCGTTGTCTGCCACCAGACCGGCCTGTTGCGCCATGAGCGCGGCCTGCGTGCGGTTGTTCACGCCCAGCCGCCGATAGAGCGTCTTGACATGCAGCTTCACTGTCGCCTCGCTCAGCGACAGGACACGGGCGATTTCCTTGTTGGACTGGCCCTGGCACAGCCCGCGCAGGACATCGCGCTCGCGCTCGGTCAGCCTTTCGGAGAACAGATCGACGCTCCCTGCAGGGCCGCCCGGGGCGGGTCCGCCCGGCCCTCCGGCTGTGAGAAGGTCCACCGGCACGAAGCGTTCGCCCATGCCCATGAACAGGATGGCATGCGCCAGCGTCCGGCCCGGCATGGATTTCGGCAGGAAGCCGGTCGCGCCCATGGCCAGCGCCGCCTCGGCCAGACCGCGTGAGGCCGTCCCCGAGATGATCGCGACCGGTCGGCCCTGTGCGGCCTCGATGGCCCGGCGCAGCCCTTCAAGTCCGTTCATTCCAGGCATGGTATAGTCGAGGAGGATCAGATCGAATCCCGGCCGGTTTTCCATCAGGGCAAGTGCGGCATCCAGATCGTGTGCGGTCACTACATCGTGGTCGGCCTCGCGGACAAGGTAGGATCGCAACGCGTCGACGACCAGTTCGTGATCATCTGCCAGGAGTATGCGCATTGTCTGCCCTTTTCGGTCTTCTGCGCTGCATCACGTCGGAAAGTGTCCGGACCAGGGTGTCAGGCGCGGCCGGTTTGTGCAGCAAGGCATCGAACAGCCCCGACGGTATTTGGCGGATAGTGTCGCTACCTACAAGGGCGCTGTACAGCAGAATAGCGAGCCTGTGACTGCGCGTGTGCAAGGCTTGCGCGAGATCGAAGCCGCTCAGGCCAGGCATGTTGAAGTCAGTGATTATCGCATCCCAAGCGCCGGGGTCTTCCGCCACGGCCTGCAACGCATCCTCGGCGCTGATGCAGCCTGCCACCTCGGCGCCCGCTCGTTCCAGCAGCGTGCAGATTTCTGCCAGAATGCCATCATCGTCATCTACCACAAGCACATTCAGCCCTTTCAGCGGTGGGAAGCGCCGGGCATCCACCTCGTCGGTTACAATGCCCGCATCCTCGGTCGCGATGGCAGACACCCCCCGCACCGGCTGGCAGGGCCAAAGAACGGTGGCGCGCGTGCCGATGCGGGGCATGCGCTCCAGACGCACATGCCCCCCGATGGCGGTGACGATGCTGTTGACGATTGCCAACCCCAGACCACTGCCGGAATCGCCTTTGGTGGTGAAATAGGGGTTAAAGGCCTGTTGCAGGATCTGATCGGAAATGCCGATGCCGGTGTCGGTGATGTCGAGGCGCAGAAACCCCTTGTCGCGAATGGACGGATCTATGTCCGCAACGTCACGCAGATCGTCGGGTCCCGCACGACGCAACCGCACCGAGATCGCAGTGCCGTCAAACGCGCGGTCGCTTTCCGCCACGGCGTCGCGGGCATTGATGACCAGGTTGAGCACGACTTGCAGGACATCGGTCGCGTCGGCTTCGACATCCAGCGCGCGCTGCGGCAGGTCCAGATGAAGGCTGTCCCCGTTGGGCAGGCTGGGGCGCACCAGTTCCACCGCCTCGATAACCGCGTGTACGAAGTCAAGCCTGATGATGCTGGTGGACCGTTTGCCGAGCGAGGTCAGGCGGTCCAGCAACTGCCTGCCCTGCGCGATGGCGTCATGGATGCGCTGACAATCGCGCGTGTCGCTGAGGGTATCGCGCTCGATCAAAGCCAGCGAGCCCGAGATCGCGGCCAGAAGGTTGCTGAAGTCATGTGCGGTTTCGCTGGCGATCCGGGCGATCACGGCGCGCCGCTGTGTACGGTGCAGCGCTTCGCGCAGGCGCGCCTGCTCGACCTGCGCGCGCCGCTGTCGGGACTTGTCGCGCAACAGGCACAGCAGTGTCCCGTTTTCGTCTTGCGTGATCGACAGGGCGTGTACCCGAAGCTTGCCGTCCGCTCCGATGTCCGTGATCTCTCCCTGCCAGAACCCCTGTGCCTGCAATGCAGGTCGTGCACGTTCCAGGACCGTGCTAGACACCTCTTGCGGATAGACCAGCGGGTAGACGTCGCTCCAGTGCTTGCCAATGATCCGGGCCGCGTCGTCGATCTCGAACAACTGCAAAAGCGCAGGGTTCGCATAGGTCAGCACACCGTCCGGCGCGACGAAGGCAATCCCCTCGCGCGAGGCGTCCATCACGGCGGCGCGGTCGCGCAAGGCGCGGGTTTCGGCGTTCTTGAGCGCGGTAATGTCGATCAGCAATGCCACGCGACCGCCGTCGCTGGTGGCGCGCTCCAGGATTCGCAGCCAGCGACCGTCCGGCAGCGCGACTTCGTTCTCGAACTGTGCTGTATCGAAACGTTGCAGGATGTCGTGCTGTTCAGGGGCTCGTCCGCGCAGCGGCTGGACAAGTTCGCCGTTGCTGTCGCCGAATTCCAGAAGGTCGACCAGCCGCGCGCCGGGCACCAGCCTGTGTGCGCTTTTGGGGTAAAGTCGGCGATAGGTCTCGTTGCACAGGACCAGTCGGCGGTTCCGGTCGTAGTACACAAAGGCATCAGGCAGTGCGTTCACGGCGTTTTCCAGCCGCTCGCGCGCCGCGCGGGCTTCGTCCACGGCGCGTGTCTGGGCAAGTTCCAGCCGCTTGCGGTCGGTGATGTCGGTCAGCATGTACATATAGCCAGCTGTCCCGTCTATTTCGGACGCAAGCGGGCGGGTGTCCATGCGCGCCCACCATGACCGGTCGGCGGGATCGATGGCATGCACCTCGGTGGTGACCGGCTGGCCGCGTTGCAATTGCGCGCGCACCCGGTCGATCTGGCCCGGCCAGGCATCCTGAAGGCCCAGCACCTCGAACGGGGTCTTGCCGATCGCCTGATCCAGCGCGTGCCCGGTGCGCACTTCGCAGGCCGCATTGATCCAGGTGATGCGCCGCTCCATGTCGGTCAGGATGACCAGGCTGGATGTTTGCCGCGCGATCGCGCCCAGCCTTTCGACCTGACGGCGCTGCCGCATTTCTTGCGTAATGTCGCGCACGACGATGACGTACCCGCGCGGTTGGCTTTCCTGCTCGGGCAGCCGGGTCGCCACGAAGGCCGAAAACCACCGATCTTCGTCGTTCAGTTTCAGGGTGTATTCGCGCGGGCCCGCATGGCCCTTAACGTCCGCCGTCGCCATCATGTGCCGCGCCAGCGCAGCTACATGCGGGGGCAGGACCTGTTCGGGGGTCTTGCCGACGATCTCGGACGGGTCCACGGCCATGATCATCGGCGATTTCTGGTGATAGCCGATGAACGTGCCGTCGGCATCGGTCTCAAGCACCAGATCCGGAAGAGCGGTGACCATTGCGCTCAGGCGCGCGCGCTCGGCCGCCAGATCCGCATGCGCCTTTGCGATCAGCACTTCGCTGTCGCGCCGGTGCAGCACGGTGCCGATGACATTGGCGACGGATGCGATAAGATCTATTTCATCCCGGGAGAAATCGCGCGTTTCGCGCACGGAATCCAGGCCCAGGAACCCCGCCGTGCTATCGCCGCGCCGCACCGGTACAGCCAGCACCGTGCGGATGCTCTGGCTTTCAAGCGTTTCGCGCAACTCGTCTTCGGGGGGCATTTCGGTCACATCAGCGACATGCACATGGCCCTTGCGCCGAAACGCGCGCCACCAGTTGTCCCCCAATGAAACCGGCATGTCCTGCAGGTTGGCGATCATCGGCGCGATCCCGTCGGCGCACCATTCGTGCGTGTTGCTGAGGTAGACGATGTCGTGGATCTGGAACAGATAGGCGCGATCACAGCCGCAAAGCTGCCCCAGGCTGCGCAGTGACGCATTGACGCGGAAATCCAGCTCGCCCTCGGTGGCGCACAAAAGGTCGTTGATGATCGAAACCACCAGCGCCTGAACCTTTTCAATCCGTGCGACCGCTTCGGGCGCAGTTGTGGACCGCACGCCGTGCTTCGTGCCATCCATGACGCAACCCCCCGGTAATTGAGCGGGCGCGGGGGTGATGGCGCCGGAGCGACGCGCCGTTGCGGCGCTTGCCCCTTCACCCCGCGCGTATTGCGCATATATCAGGTCCGGGGACCCGCGCAAAGGGTGCAGAATAGGCGGATAAATGCAAAGACAGATTGTGCGGATTTCGGGCACGGGGGCGCGCAAGTTCCTGCAGGGACTCGTCAGCAACGACCTGAACCGGCTGGACGCAGGCGGGATCGTTTATGCTGCATTGCTGACGCCCCAAGGCAAGTACCTGAACGATTTTTTCGTGATCGAACGCGACGGTGACATGCTTGTGGATGTGGCGGCGGAATACGCGGGCGATCTGGTGCGGCGGCTGGGCATGTACCGGCTGCGCCTGCCGCTGAGCATTGCGCCCGATCCGATGCCCGTGGCCTGTGGCACCGGCCCCGCGCCCGAAGGTGCCGTGACCGATCCGCGGCATCCGGCACTGGGTTGGCGGCTTTATGGCGCGGAGCTGGCGCCGGACGGCACCGACTGGGATGCGCTGCGGGTGACATATTGTATCCCCCAAACCGGGGTCGAGTTGCTTCCCGGCGAAAGCTTCCTGCTTGAATGCGGGTTCGACCGGATCAACGGGGTGGATTTCCGCAAGGGTTGCTATGTCGGACAGGAGGTCACCGCCCGCATGCGCCACAAGACAGAGCTGCGTAAGGGACTCGCTAGCGTGGATGTCGAAGGCACGGCGCCGGTCGGCACCGAAATCACGGCCGGAGGCAAGGTCATCGGCACGCTTTATACCCAGTCCGGGGGGCAGGGGATTGCATATCTGCGCTTCGACCGCGCCCAGCGGGCCGAAGCGCCGATGATTGCGGGGGACGCGCTTGTGCGCTGGGCCGACACCGGGGCGCAGGGCGCTACCGCCTGAGCATAGTTCGTTGGCGGTTGCTATCGCGGGTCTTGTCCGCGTTCGGGCGCGCTGCGGCTGGGCACCGTCGGCAGCCATTCCGCATATCCCGGCGCGCGCGTCCGCTCCAGCAGATCGGCCAGGTCGTCGAGCGGCGTTGTAGACCAGTCCACCCGCAAGGTCAGCGGGGCGGCGTCGTCCGACACCACCAGAAGTGCCGCCGATTGCAACCCGCGAAAGTCGCCGCCAGCGGCGTCGGCTGCGCGCAGCCCGGCCAGAAGCCGGTCGGCAAACGCGCCTGACGCCCCATCAAAACCATCGCGCAATGCGTCGATCACCTGCGGCCCGGTCAGCATATTTCCGGCCACGACCAGATCGCGACCGACATCGTGCCCTTTCCAGGCGGTGTTGCTGGCGCCGGTGAACGCCGCGCCCGGCCCCGTGCGCCCCAGCGCCGACAGTTGCCGCCACGCGCGCCCCGCGTCCGCGCCGGTCAGCCGCGCCACCGCGTCGGTCGAGTGTTCTCCCCCGGCCATGGCCGCAAGCGCATCTTCGCCCCACAGATGCGAGGGCGCGGCCCCCTGG
>SKKS01000005.1 GCA_007123625.1 Paracoccaceae bacterium | reverse complement strand
GGGATGGTTGCGGTGGCCGACGGGTCCGACATGATGGGGTCCCTGCGCAATCCCGCAGGGTGGAACCATGTCTATGGGATGCGCCCAAGTTGGGGCCGGGTGCCCGACGGGCCGGGCAACGACAGCTACCTGCATCCGCTGGCCACCGATGGCCCAATGGCGCGCAGTCCCCGCGATCTGGCAGCCCTGCTGGAGGTGCAGGCAGGCCCGCACCCGGCGATGCCCTTCGGGTTGCCGCCCGAGGGGTTCGTGGAGCGGATCGCCGCGCCGGTGGCGGGGCGGCGGATCGGTTGGCTGGGCGACTGGGGCGGGGCCTTTGCGATGGAATCGGGCGTAACCGAAACCTGCGAAGCGGCGCTGGAGCGTTGGCCCATGGCGGGCGTGCGGGTGGATGCATGCGCCCCGCCGATGGATGCGGGCGCGTTGTGGTGGGCGTGGTGCGTGATGCGCTCGTTTGCGGTCGCGGGCAAGCTGGGCGCGTTCTACGACGATCCGGCGACGCGCGCGAAGCTGAAACCGGCCGCGGTGTGGGAGGTGGAGCTGGGCCGCGAGGTCACGCCTGAAGAGTTGCGCGAGGCCAGTCTGATCCGGTCGCGCTGGTATGCGACGGCGGCGGAGCTGTTCGACCGGTATGACGCGCTGGCCTTGCCCACGGCACAGGTCTGGCCCTTCGACAAGACCGCCTTCCACCCCGACGCCATTGGCGGGCGGGCGATGGACAGCTATCACCGCTGGATGGAGGTGGTGGTGCCCGCAAGCCTGATCGGACTTCCGGCAATCAGCCTGCCCGCAGGGTTCGGCGCGGGCGGGGTGCCCATGGGTGTCCAGATCATCGGGCGGCATGGCGCCGATGCCGCGCTTTTGCAATTGGCCCATGCCTGGCACCCGATGCGCCCCGGGGCCGACATGTTGCCGCCCTTGCTGGCCGGTCTGCACAGCTGAGACGAGGCCCGCGCACATGTCCCGAAACAGCGCGGGCGCAGTGCGCCATCGCCACCGGACAGACCCGGCGAACGCCCCACCCACCCACCCGCGTCCGCCGGGCCTGTCTGGCGTTTGGCGACGCGTGCGGAAACTGCTTCACCTGTTCAGCTTTCGCGGATAGCGTGCTGCCAGCCCCGGGGTGCAGTCGCGTTCGGGCGTTTGCAGAAAAGGGAAGCACCATGGCCAGATCGGCGGTCACCATCGGCGCGCTGTGTGCCATTGGCGCGTCGATCGGGTTCACGGTCAATGACACGGCGGTGAAGTTCCTTTCGGGCGGCTATGCGCTGCACCAGGTGGTGCTGATCCGCGCGATGATCGCGTTCACGCTGATGGTCGCGGTGGTGATGCCGCTGGCGGGCGGCTGGGCGCAGATGCGCACGCGGCGGCTGGGGTTGCATCTGGCGCGCGGCGGGCTGCTGGTCTTCGCGAACATGAGCTATTTCCTGTCGCTGTCGGTGCTGCCGATTGCCGATGCGACCGCGATCTTCTTTGTGGGGCCGTTGATCATCGCGGTGTTTTCGGTGGTGTTTCTGGGCGAGTATGTCGGCCCGCGCCGCTGGGCGGCCATCGGCGTCGGTCTGATCGGTGTGCTGGTCATGATCCGCCCCGGCGGCGCGGCCTTTACGCCCGTTGCGTTGCTGCCCTTGCTGTCGGCGGCGTGCTATGCGGGGATGCACATGATGACACGCAAGATGGGCGGCACCGAAAGCGCGGTCACCATGGCGTTCTACATGCAGGTCATGTTCATCGTGGTCTCGACCGTGATCGGGCTGGGGCTTGGGCACGGGCGGTTCGATCCGGGCGACGGAGGCGCGCTGTCGTTCCTGACCCGGGCCTGGGTCTGGCCCGCGCCGGGGGACTGGGCGGTGTTTGCGCTGGCCGGGCTGGGCAGCACCGTGGGCGGCGTACTGATTGCACAGGCCTACCGGGTTTGCGCGGCGGCGGTGGTGGCCCCGCTGGAATATGTGGCGATGCCCATGGCGATTGTGTTCGGGGTGCTGGTGTTCGGCGACTGGCCCGATGCTTTTGCCTGGGCGGGAATCGCACTGATCATCGGCGCCGGGCTCTACATGATCTGGCGCGAGACGCGCGCGCGCTGAGCCGCGCCGGGCTGGACAAGCGCTGCCGGTTTTGCACAAAGGGGCCCGAAGCGATGTGGAAGGCGGGCCAATGACCAATCCCTTGTATGACGCACTTTATGCGCCGCTGGCCGGGCAGGGGCGCGGGTTGATGTATCTGCCGGGCGGTGGCGTGCTGTCGGCCGACGACTTCCATGCGATGGTGGCGCGCGCTGCGGGGGCGTTGGTGGCGGCCGGTTTGCAGCCCGGCGACCGTGTGGCGGTTCAGGTGCCCAAAAGCGCACATGCGCTGGCGCTGATCGGCGGGGCGATCGCGCGCGGTGTCGTGTTCCTGCCGCTCAATACCGCGTATACCGCTGACGAGATTTCGTATTTCATCCGCGACGCGGGCGCGCGCCTGCTGATCGCGGACCCGGCGCGCGCGGACGCGCTTGCCCCGGTGGTGCGCGCGGCGGGGGCGGGGTTGCTGACCCTTGGGGCCACGGGTGCGGGCAGTTTTGCCGATGCCATGGCCGCGGCGCCGGCGGCACACCCGGTTGCCCGCGCGGCAGACGATCTGGCGGGGCTGCTTTATACCTCGGGGACCACGGGGCGCTCGAAGGGGGCGATGCTGACGCAGGACAATCTGCTGTCGAACGCGCAGTTGCTGGCCCGGGCATGGCGCTTCGGGCCGGACGATGTGTTGTTGCACGCGTTGCCGGTCTTTCACACACACGGGCTGTTCGTGGCCACCAACACGGTATTGCTGAGCGGTGGCGCCATGATCTTGCATCCCGGTTTCGATCTGGACGCGGTGATCGCGGCGCTGCCGCGCGCCACGGCGATGATGGGGGTGCCGACGTTCTATACCAGGCTGCTGGCGGACCCGCGCCTGACCCGCGATCTGGTGGCGCATATGCGGCTGTTCACCAGCGGCTCGGCGCCGCTGCTGGCCGAGACTCACGCCGAATTCGCGGCCCGCACCGGGCACGCGATCCTTGAGCGCTACGGGATGACCGAAACCAACATGAACACCTCGAACCCCTATGACGGCGACCGCCGCCCCGGCACCGTGGGCCCGCCACTTCCGGGGGTCGAGGTGATTGTCACCGACCCCGAGACCGGCACCGAGCTGCCCCGGGGCAAGACGGGAATGATCGAGGTGCGCGGCCCGAACGTATTCGTGGGCTACTGGAACATGCGCGAAAAAACCGCCGAGGAACTGCGCGCCAACGGCTTCTTCATCACCGGCGATCTGGGGCGGTTCGACGACGATGGGTATTTGCATATTGTCGGACGGGCGAAGGACCTGATCATTTCGGGGGGCTATAACGTCTATCCCAAAGAGGTCGAACTGCTGCTGGACGACGCCCCCGGCGTGCTGGAATCGGCGGTGGTCGGCGTGCCGCACCCCGATTTCGGCGAGGCGGTGCTGGCGGTGATTGTCCCCGCCGACGGGGCCGCACCGGATGCGGGCGCGCTGGAAACCCTGTTGCAGGGGCGGATTGCGCGCTACAAACAGCCCAAATCGTATGAGTTCCTGCCCGCGCTGCCGCGCAACACGATGGGCAAGGTGCAAAAGGCCGACCTGCGCGCGCGCTTTTCGCGGCGCTTCACGGGGGAGTGACAGCATGAGCATGGCGAAAACCGTCATCATTGAAGAAAACGGGGGACCGGAGGTCCTGAAACTGGTCGACCGTCCGGTGGGCGATCCCGGCACGGGCGAGGTACGCATCCGCCAGCACGCCTGCGGGCTGAACTTCATCGACGTGTATCAGCGCACCGGCCTTTACAAGCTGGCGCTGCCGCATGCCCTGGGGATGGAGGCCGCAGGCGTGATCGAAGCCGTGGGCGAAGGCGTCACCCATGTCAGACCCGGCGACCGCGTGGCCTATGCCAGCGCCCCGCCGGGCGCTTATGCACAAGCGCGCGTGATGCCCGCAACCCAGGTTTGCCCGCTGCCTGATGACATTTCGTTCGAGACGGGCGCGGCGATGATGCTGCAGGGGATGACGGTGGAATACCTGTTCCACCGCACGGTGCCGCTCAAGTCAGGGGACACGGTCCTTTTTCACGCCGCTGCCGGGGGCGTGGGGCTGATCGCCTGCCAATGGGCGCGGGCGCTCGGGATCACGTTGATCGCGACCGCCGGGACGGACGAGAAATGCGCGCTGGCACTGGAACACGGCGCCGCGCATGCCATCAACTACCGCACCGATGACTTTGCCGCGCGGGTGCGGGACCTGACCGACGGGCGCGGGGTCGATGTGGTGATGGATTCGGTCGGGCGTGACACCTTCCAAGGGTCGATCGATTCGCTGCGTCCCGTGGGCATGATGATCAGCTTCGGCAATGCCTCGGGGCCGGTGCCGCCGGTGGATCTGGCGGTGCTGGCCGGCAAGGGGTCGCTGCAGATCACACGCCCGACGCTGTTTACCCACATCGCCGATCACGCACGCTGCCAGGACATGGCGCGGCGGCTGTGCGACATGGTGGTCAGCGGCAAGGTCAAGGTCCAGATCGGCGCGCGGATGCCGCTCGATCAGGTAGCCGAGGCGCATCGCCAGCTGGAGGCCCGCGCCACGACCGGCGCAACGGTCCTGATCCCCTGAGGGCGGTGGACATGTCATGACCCGCCCCGCGCCCGCACATCAGATCGCGTATGAACGGTTGTGCGACATGGTGCTGTTCGGCCAGCTTGCGCCGGGCGATGCGGTGACGATCGAAGGCCTGGTAGCGCGGCTGGATCTGGGCATGACCCCGGTGCGCGAGGCCTTGCGCCGCCTGATCGCCGAAGGAGCGCTGACGCTGCAGGGCAACCGCCGGGTCAGCGTGCCCCGGCTGGGGCCGCGCGACCTGCACGATCTGGGGTATGCCCGCGCCGCCATCGAATCGCGGCTGGGCGCGCTGGCGCTGCCGCAGGTGACGGGCGCGCTTGTCGACCGGCTGCGCGCGGTCGATGCCGAGGTCGATGCCGCCATCGCCGCCGCCGATGTTCCGGCCTATCTGCGCGCCAATCACCGCTTCCATTTCACGCTTTACGCCGCCGCTGGGTCGCGGGTGCTGGAATCGCTGGCGCATTCGCTCTGGCTGCGTGTGGGGCCATCGCTGCGGGTGGTCTGCACCGGTCCGTCGGGGATCGTGTTGCCGGACAATCACAAACTGGCGCTGACGGCGCTGGCTTCGGGCAATGGTGGCGCGCTGGACGCCGCGCTGCACGCTGATGTGCAACAGGGCGTCGATCAGATCGAATCCGGGATCGCGGCGGGGCTGTTCGGCGCGTCAGCGGGCACACTGGGCAGAATTTGATCAAATTCCATTGACGCTGCCGGATTTGATCATATGCTGGGCACATCTCGGGGCGGCGCCTGTGGCGCGCCCCTGTCACTGACCCCCATCCGCCGGAGCCCGCCATGACCACCGCCGCCCCCAGCCGCGCCAACCATCGCCCCACCGCAGAGTTGCAGGCACTGGATGCCGCCCACCACATGCACCCGTTCACCGCCAATGCGGAGCTGGCGCAGAAGGGCGCGCGCATCATCTTGCGCGCCGACGGCGTGCGCCTGACCGACAGCGACGGACACGAGATGATCGATGCGATGGCGGGCCTGTGGTGCGTCAACATCGGCTACGGGCGCCACGAACTGGCCGACGCGGCCGCGCGCCAGATGCGCGAGCTGCCATACTACAACACGTTTTTCCAGACCAGCCACGTTCCCGCAATGGAACTGGCGGCGAAGCTGGCTGAGCTGGCGCCAGGGGATCTGAATCACGTCTTCTTCGCGTCGGGCGGGTCGGACGCGAATGACACCAACATCCGCATGGTGCGTCACTACTGGACGCGCAAGGGCCAGCCCGAAAAGCGGGTGATCATCAGCCGCAGGCTGGGCTATCACGGCTCGAGCATGGGCAGCGCCAGCCTGGGAGGCATGGCGGCGATGCACGCGCAAGGCGGCATGCCGATTCCCGACATTGCGCATATCGAGCCGCCTTACTGGTATCTTGAAGGCGGCGACATGTCGCCCGAGGACTTCGGCCTTGCCCGCGCCCGCCAGCTTGAAGACAAGATCCGCGAACTGGGCGCCGACAAGGTTGCGGCCTTCATCGCCGAGCCGGTGCAGGGCGCGGGCGGCGTGATTATCCCGCCGGAAACCTACTGGCCCGAGATCAAGCGTATCTGCGCCGAATATGGCATCCTGCTGATCGCGGACGAGGTGATCACCGGTTTCGGGCGGCTGGGTCACTGGTTCGGGTCGCAGGCTTATGACATCCAGCCGCATATCATGACCATCGCCAAGGGCCTGAGCTCGGGCTATGCGCCCATCGGCGGCTCGATCGTCTGTGACGAGGTGGCCGAGGTCATCGGCGGCGACGAATTCAACCACGGCTACACCTATTCCGGGCATCCGGTCTCGGCCGCGGTGGCG
>SKKS01000427.1 GCA_007123625.1 Paracoccaceae bacterium | reverse complement strand
CGGCCTGTCATGGCGCGGACGCGCAGGGCGGGGCGCAGGTCCCTGACCTTACGCAGATCGCGGCGCGGGCGGGCGGGACCTATCCGCAGCGCATGGTGCTGGACAAGCTTGACGGCTATGCGCGCGGCGCGGTCGCCTATCAGGGTGCGGAAATGCCGAATTTTGGCGACCTGTTGGTCGGACGGCTGACACGGGTTGAAACCGATCAGGGCTTGTCGCGCCCGCTGCCGGAACCGATCGTCGCGCTGGACGCCTATCTGCGCACGCTTCAGCGCTGACATTGGCCCGCATGGACGGGCCTTGACCCCGGCCCGTGCCGATTGTGCTTTTACCCCCGTCCGGAAACCGCCTATAAGGCCCCGACCGAGACAGAGGGCCTGCGATGACTGAAGAGCTTACCCCGATTGACCGCGCCAAATACGCCAGCGCGCATTGTGCCGCCGATTTCGTGCAGGACGGAATGCGCGTCGGGCTTGGTACAGGCTCGACCGCCGCATGGCTGGTCCGACGTCTGGGCGCGCGGGTGCGGCAGGAAGGGTTACGCATCCTCGCTGTCCCAACCTCGACGCGCACGGCGCAACTGGCGCGCGAGGTCGGCATCAATGTCGTATCGCTGGACGAGGCGCGCTGGCTGGATCTGACCATTGATGGCGCGGATGAATTCGATGCCGAACTGACCCTGATCAAGGGCGGTGGCGGCGCGCTGTTGCAGGAAAAGATCGTGGCGACGGCCTCTGACCAGATGATCGTGATCACGGATGCGGCCAAGGAGGTCAAGACGCTCGGCGCCTTCCCCCTGCCTGTGGAAGTGATCCCGTTCGGCTGGCAGGCCACGCAGGCGCTGGTCGAGGAGGTGCTGTCCTCGCTGGATGTGATGGGACGCCAGTCCAGCCTGCGGATGAATGGCGCACAGCCCTTCATGACGGATGAAGGCAACCACATCCTTGACCTGGCGCTGGGGCGCATCGGCAATCCGCGCCAGCTTTCGCTCGTGCTCAACCAGATACCGGGCGTGGTCGAGAACGGGCTGTTTATCGATATCGCGGATCAGGTCGTGATCGGACATGCCGATGGCACATGCGAATTGCGCGACCTGACCAGCGGCACGCCCGAGACCAGCCAGCGCCGTGTCGATCTGGGCGAGGCCAGCAACATCTTTTCGGATATCTGAGAGGCAGTCATGGCGTTCGACTATGATCTTTTCGTCATCGGTGGCGGGTCTGGCGGCGTTCGGGCGGCGCGGATCGCGGCGTCGGAGCATGGCGCGCGGGTCGGGCTGGCCGAGGAATACCGCATGGGCGGAACCTGCGTCATTCGCGGGTGCGTGCCGAAAAAACTGATGGTCTTCGCCTCGGGGTTTCCGGGCAGCGTCGCCGATGCGCAGGCCTATGGCTGGGACGCGCAGATCGGCGGCTTTGACTGGAGCGCCTTTCGGTTCAAGCTGGATGCGGAACTGACGCGCCTGGAAGGCATCTACCGCGCCAATCTGGAACGCGCGGGCGTGACCATTCTTGATTGCCGCGCCACCGTCGCCGGCCCGCATGAGGTTCGGCTGGGCGACGGGCGCGAAATCTCGGCCCGGCATATCCTGATTGCCACCGGGGGCCGACCTGTCGTGCCAGAGAAATGGCAGGGCAAAGGGGTCATGACCTCGAACGACGTTTTCCTGATGGACCGCCTGCCCAAGTCCATCCTGATCGTGGGCGGTGGCTATATTGCCAGCGAATTCGCCTGCATCTTCAACGGGCTTGGTGTCCAGACCACGCAATTCTACCGCGGTGCGCAGATCCTGCGCGGCTTTGACGAGGAAGCGCGCGGCCATATCGCGGGTGAGATGATGCAAAATGGCGTCGATCTGCATCTGGGCACGGATGTGCTGGAGATGGAAGGGCGCGACGGGACGACATGGGTCAAGGCCACGACAGGGCATGACGCGAGCTATGAGGCCGTGATGTTCGCCACGGGCCGCAAGCCTGCGACCGAAGGGCTGGGGCTGGAGGCGCTGGGGCTGGACCTGAAACCCAATGGCGCGATCCCGGTGGACCGCTACAGCCAGACAGCGGTTCCGTCGATCTATGCTGTGGGCGATGTGACCGACCGCGCCAATCTGACGCCGGTGGCCATCCGCGAGGGCCACGCTTTCGCCGATACTGTCTTTGGCGGCACGCCCCGATTCTTCGATCACGGGCTGATCCCGACCGCGATCTTCACGCAACCCGAATACGGCACAGTCGGCCTGACCGAGGAGGAAGCCCGCGCGCAAGGTCCGGTCGATGTCTATTGCGCCGCCTTCCGGCCCATGCACAGCCTGTTCGCGGGCCGTGACAATCGCGCGATGATGAAGCTGATTGTTTGCCGCTCCAGCGACAAGGTGCTAGGATGTCACATCGTTGCGGATCACGCAGGGGAAATGATCCAGCTTGCGGGGGTCGCGATATCAATGGGCGCAACCAAAGCGGCCTTCGACCAAACTCTGGCCGTGCATCCGACAGTGGCAGAGGAGCTTGTGACCATGCGGGTTGCGACGCGCAGCCACAGCGATTGAGGGTTGAATTCAGGTGGGGCAGACCCACCTTTCAAGACAATACATGAAACCAGTGCAATGATGAATGGAGTCCGGATGTCTGGAAACAGTGGTGGACCTTGGGGAGGCGGCGGGAACCGCGGTGGTGGAAACCGCGGCGGTGGCAATGACGGTGGCCGTGGCGATGGTCCGAAGCCGATCCCCGAGATTGATGAGATCGTGAAAAAGGGTCAGGAACAGTTACGCGTCCTCATGGGCGGTGGCGGAGGCGGCAGCAACGGTCGCGGCACAGGCGGTCCCGGCTTCTCGAAGCGCGGGGTGCTTCTGGGGATGGTGGCGCTGGTGGCGATGTGGGCCTTCGCGTCCTTCTACACTGTGCGCCCCGAAGAACGCTCGGTGGAGTTGCTGTTCGGGCAATATTACAAGACCGGGAATCCTGGCCTGAATTTTGCGCCCTGGCCCGTTATCACGCATGAAATCGTTCAGGTGACGACAGAGCGTGTGACCGAAGTGGGCACAGGCCGCAGCGCGCTGGATACCGGGCTGATGCTGACCCGCGACGAAGCCGTGGTCGATATCGAATTCCAGGTCGTCTGGAACGTGACCGATCCTGCCCGCTTCCTGTTCAACCTCGCCGACCCGCGGGAAACCGTACGCGCAGCGTCGGAATCAGGGATGCGGGACATCATCGCGCGCTCGGAACTCTCGCCGATCCTTAACCGTGACCGTGGTGCGATTGCCGCGGATCTGCGCGCGGCAGTCCAGGAACTTCTGGACAGCTACGAATCCGGGATCAGCGTGATTCGGGTGAACTTCGACAAGGCCGACCCGCCCGAAGGGGTGATCAACGCGTTCCGCGACGTGCAGACGGCCCGTCAGGAACGCGACCGGCTTGAGCGCGAAGCGGATGCCTATGCAAACCGCGTTCTGGCACAGGCACGCGGCCAGTCTGCGCAGCTTCAGGAAGAAGCCGAAGCCTACCGCGCAGAAGTTGTGAACAATGCGCAAGGTGAAGCCGCACGCTTCGTCTCGGTCTATTCCGAATATGTCAACGCGCCGGAAGTGACCCGCAAGCGGATGTATCTGGAAACGATGGAACGCGTTCTGGGCGACATGAACCTGACGATCCTGGACAATGTGACATCCGCAGAGGGTGGAACAGGTCAGGGCGTCCTGCCGTTCCTGCCGCTTGAAGCCGTCACCCGTCAGAGGAGTGCAAACTGATGAAAAAAACAGGTGTCATAATACTGCCGATCGTGGTGGTCGCCATCATCACTGCCTTCTCGGCCATGTTCGTGGTGGATGAGCGTGAAAACGCGTTGGTGCTGCAATTCGGCCAGGTGAAACAGGAAATCACCCAACCGGGACTGGGCTTCAAGATCCCGTTCATTCAGGACGTGGTGCGCTACGACGCGCGGATCCTCGGTCTGCAGACGCAGCCGCTGGAAGTCACGCCTCTGGATGACCGTCGCCTAGTCGTGGACGCCTTCCTGCGCTGGCGTCTGGAAGATGTGCGGCGCTTCCGCGAAGCCGTAGGCGTTGACGGGGCACGCGCAGCCCAAGGCCGGATGGACCGCATCATGAATGCCGCCATCCGCGAAGTGCTCGGGTCCGTGCCGTCAAACACTGTATTGTCCGAGGACCGCACCGCGCTGATGAACCGCATCCGTGATCTTGCGCGCCGGGAAGCACAGACGCTGGGCATCGACGTGATCGACGTCCGGCTGACACGCACTGACTTGCCGCGCGAGAACCTGGAAGCCACGTTCGCCCGGATGCGGGCCGAGCGGGAGCGCGAGGCAGCGGATGAGCGCGCACGCGGGAACGAGGCTGCACAGCGCGTCCGCGCCCTTGCCGACCGGACCGTGGTCGAACTGGTGTCGGCATCACGCCGGGAAGCGGAGATCATTCGTGGCGAGGCAGATGCAGAGCGCAACCGGATTTACGCCGACGCGTTCAACCTCGACCCCGAATTCTTTGCCTTCACACGGTCGATGCAAAGCTATGAACGCGCCTTGCGCGGGGACAATGCCAGCATGGTGCTGCGCCCTGACAGCGAGTTCTTCGCCTTCCTGCGGTCCGATGGTGCGAGCGAAGATGTGCTGAGTTCGGCGCGCGAAGCGGCGGACCGGATTGCTGACGACCCGGACGCAGTGTTGCAACGCGCGCCTGCGGCAGATCCGTCCGAGCCGGACGCCGTGCGTGAACTGGAAGCGATTATCGGAAACTGAGGCCGGGCGCGTGACAGTGCAGACCTTGGTTCTGGCCGTTGGGCTGGTGCTGATCTTCGAGGGGCTGGTCTTCGCACTGGCCCCTCGGCGTATTGAAGACCTTTTGCGCATGCTCACATCCATGCCCGTCGAGGTGCGGCGCATGATCGGGCTGGTTGCGCTTGTAATCGGGGCGCTGGTGGTGACCGCGTCGCGACTTCTTGGCGGTGGCTGACGGCACCCTGCCCCCTGACGGGTTTTCACGACTGGTTGAAAGCCTGTAACGCAAATTGCGTTTCAGGTGATATGACATAGATTGCGGATAGACAGAGACGATCCCGGCATCCGGGGCGTCCATATCTACAGGAGAGTTTCATGAAATCCCACGCTGCGTATCCGGGGCAGACCCAGTTGGGCATCGCACAGATGCTGCGGCCACTCGCCGCCGCGGTGGTCCTGACCCTTGTAATGATGACCGCGGCGGCGGCCCAGCAGGACCGCCCGGAAAGCTTCGCCGACCTGGCCGAGCGTGTCAGCCCTGCCGTGGTCAATATCACCACCACAACGACTGTCGCATCCCGTCTTGACGGTGCGCCGCGTCTGCCCGAGGGATCACCTTTCGAGGATTTCTTCCGCGATTTCTTCGATGGTCCGCAGGGCCGCCCCGGCCGTCCCGAACAGCCACGCCGCAATCAGGCGCTCGGGTCCGGTTTCGTGATTTCGGATGACGGGTTCATCGTCACCAACAACCATGTCATCGAAGGGGCCGACGAAATCCGCATCGAATTCTTTTCTGGTCTGGAACTCGAGGCCGAACTTGTCGGCACGGATCCGGCGACGGATATCGCGCTTCTGAAGGTCGAACATGATGCGCCCCTGCCGCATGTGCCCTGGGGCGATGCCGAAGCCGCCCGCGTGGGCGATTGGGTGATCGCCGTGGGGAACCCGCTGGGGCAGGGTTTCTCGGTCAGCGCCGGGATCATCTCGGCACGCGGGCGCGCGCTGCAAGGCAATTTCGATGACTATATCCAGACCGATGCCGCCATCAACCGGGGCAATTCCGGCGGTCCGCTGTTCAACATGGATGGCGAGGTGATCGGCGTGAACACGGCAATCCTGTCACCCACCGGCGGGTCCATCGGGATCGGGTTTGCCATGTCGTCGACAGTGGCCACGAATGTCATCGACCAGTTGCTGGAATTCGGGTCAACCCGGCGCGGCTGGCTGGGTGTGCGCATCCAGGACCTGACCGACGAGATGGCCGAGGCGATCGGGCTGGAGACTCCGCGCGGCGCGATGGTGACCGATGTCATGGAAGGCCCCTCGCAAGAGGCAGGCATGCAGGCCGGCGACGTGATCCTGCGCTTTGACGACGGTGATGTGCGCGACACCCGCATGCTTGTGCGCCGCGTGGGCGACGCCGGCGTCGGGCGCGACGTGGACGTGATCGTCTTCCGCAATGGGGAGGAGATCACCCTGTCTGTCACCCTCGGGCAGCGCGAACTTTTCGAGGCTGCGGCCCGGTCAAGCGCGGAGGACAATGCGGAACCCGAAGCGCCGTCACGCTTTCTGGGCATGTCAGTGCAGGCATTGAACGACACGCTGCGTACGGAACTGGACCTTCCGTCCACCGCGACAGGCCTGATCGTGCGCGAGGTCGAGCCTGACAGCGATGCCGCCCAGAAGGGTATTCGCGCGGGCGATCTGATTACCGAAGCGAACCAGCAACCGATATCGAGTCTGTCCGATCTGGAAGACCGCG
>SKKS01000074.1 GCA_007123625.1 Paracoccaceae bacterium | reverse complement strand
TTATGTCGAGGCATGCCGGATGTTCGTCGCTTTCGCAGAGGTCCAATTACCGGAGCGACATAGCATCGAACAAGATGCGGCTGGACGACCCGCTACACGCCTTCAGTCGAAATGATTCCCGCAACTCGATCCCTCCCCCCCAATGCCGCGTGACTCTCCCGGCAGCGGATCGCCAGCGCCCGACCTTCTCCAAGAAATGAAGTACCCAAAGCAATGCTCTCTCGGCGCGGAGCCGGAAGAGATCCGAGTGGGTGACCTCGTCTGGTGGAACGAAGGAACCCGTGTCGGGCATGTGCGCTGGGTCTGGGAAAGTGGGAGAGATGGAGACTACTCGTGGGCCGATACCGCGGGGCCGCCGATTTTCCTTAGTAATGAACATCCTTATCGGTTCGCCACCGAGCCGGAAGGCGTCATCCACGATGAGTCATGCCTGGAGGACGAAGGGATCGGGCCTCTTTCCGATCATGAACGCGGCGAACTCGAATGGGCAATGTCCGAGGCAAAGGGACGAGTGGCGCCGGAACATCGGAACCGGCCATTCCGTGCCTCAGCTTTCATGGACATGGACTGCGGAGAGGAAGACTGGCATTTTGATTTCATCGACGAAGAGGGCCGGATCCTCGAGACCATTAATTCATATGACGGGAAGAAAGATTTGCAGCACCATCCTTCGTGATGTATTCTCGACTACAACTCTACCATTGCCCGTTGAATTTATGAGAACAGCACGCCTTTTGGGGTCCGGAAGATCCTTTTACCATGTCGTCTCCCGCGTCGTTGATCGGCGAATGGTCTTTCAAGCGACGGACAAGGAAATCTTCCGCAGGATCCTTCGCAACCAGGAGGCATTCTCGGGGGTGAGGATGATCACGTATTGATCGACGGACCGAAGCCTCGCCCGTCGCCCCTCCGGGCTGCCTTGGCGGGCAGTCTATGTCGCCGCCGCCACCTCGGCGGCTCCATTGCCTCATGGACAACCACTTCCACCTGCTTGTGGAGGTGCCGGACCGGGAGAAGCTGGCGCCGCTGGACGAGGAGGGGCTGCTGGAGGTGCTGCCCCTGCTCTACGACGAGGAAACCGTGGAGGGGGTGCGGCAGGAACTGGAGCGGGCCCGGCTCGCGGGCGACGACCGCTGGTACAAGGAAATCCTCGACCGCTACGAGAAACGGCGCGGCAGCCTCGCCCACCTTCAGCCGTTAGGCCGCAGACCATTGCTAGTGACCATTGCTAGTGACGGGAAGAAGATGATTCAAGTGACAGGAAGAAGATGCTTTCAGCTTCCGTGGAGTTGGAGTCGCCTGCTATCAACCTCATCATTGAGGCGTCAAATCATGAGCGCAGCACCCATCCTTGCATCCGGAAGGCCGATCTACCACGCTGTCCCCGGAAACGGGCGAACGAGTTCACCATCCCCTCAGGATCTCCACCCCTGCTGTTGACCTACTTCGGACGCCTCGTTAGACGGAAGTTACACCCTCTGGAAAGAAAAATATTTAGCCTTGTTCGTATTTCGGAAGGGATCATTGTACGGCCTTGAATTCCGCGAGTATTTGGCGGGTGGCTTCGGCGATTCCGGCGGCGACTTTTTCGGAGAGATCCTCGCCGTGGCCGTAGGTCTCGCCCTCGACGGTGAAGACTGTGGCGCGGGAGGGAAGGGTGCCGAGGGCACGGGAAAGTTCGATGGCCTCGGCGGGACCTAGGGCATGGGTGGAGTGCCGGAGCCGCTCGGCGGGAAGCCCCCCGACGGACACGTCGTAGCGCCTCACCGTGCCCGGGGGATCTCCGGACTCGGCCGCATCGACAAGAACCAGGACTTCGGCACCGGACCAGGCCGCCAGCAGCGAAGCGGGTTCGCCGGAGCATTCCCGCAACTGGACGCCATCGGGCAAGGGTTCTCGGGCAAGACGACGCAGCACCTCAAGGCCGGCGGCGTCATCCCCGCGCAAGGCATTTCCGATGCCCACGACGACGGTGCGGGCGGGTGGGGTTTCGGGTTCCATTTCCGTATCCGTCCCTACAGCCATCCGTCTTGCGTCTTTCTTCGGAATCGAGCCGGCGGCAACTGTTCTGATTCGGCTCGGAATCGGGGAGGGGCGGGCAATCACCCGGACACGCCAAAAGGAAAAAGGCCCGGTCGGGACCACTCGGGTCGCGACCGGGCCAAAGGTTTGTTTCCGAACTGCACCGGGCCCGGCGCTGCGCCGGGCCGAGACGGTAGCGGATCAGGCGGGTTCCTCGGCAAGGTCGAGGGGCTGATCGGAGGTCTGGAGGTCTTCGGGCAGGGCGTGCTCGATCACGGAGACTTGGCGCGAGGTCTGGAAGCCGGTCCCGGCGGGGATGAGGTGCCCCATGATGACGTTTTCCTTGAATCCGCGCAGGTAGTCGATGCGACCGAGGGTGGCGCCTTCGGTGAGGACCCGGGTGGTGTCCTGGAAGGAGGCGGCGGAGATGAAGGACTCGGTCTCGAGGGAGGCCTTGGTGATGCCGAGCAGCACGGGTTCGCCCTCGGCGGGCTTGCCGCCCTGCTCGACCATGTCGGCGTTGATGGCTTCGAAGGTGGTCTTTTCGATCTGGTCGCCCCAGAGGAACTGGGTGTCGCCGGGATCGGTGATGCGCACTTTGCGGAGCATCTGGCGGATGATGATCTCGATGTGCTTGTCGTTGATCTCGACGCCCTGGAGACGGTAGACGTCCTGCACTTCGGAGACGAGGTGCTCCATGAGGGCGTGGGGCCCGAGGATTTCGAGGATGTCGTGCGGGATGACGGCGCCTTCGGTGAGCTTCTGGCCCTTGTGGACCTGGTCGCCGGGCTGGACGAGGTAGTGTTTGCCGAGCGGGATGAGGTGCTCTTCCTCCTCGCCGGTCTCGCCGTTGGTGACGATGAGCTTGCGCTTGGCTCGGACGGTGCCGCCGAGGGAGACTTCACCGTCGATCTTGGCGATCTCGGCGACCTCCTTGGGCTTGCGGGCTTCGAAGAGTTCGGCGACGCGGGGGAGACCGCCGGTGATGTCCTTGGTCTCGGAAACCTTCCGCGGGGTCTTGGCAAGCTGGTCGCCGCCCTTGACGGTCTGGCCTTCCTTGACGGAAAGGTGCGCCCCGGTGGGGATGGAGTAGGCGGCGAGCTCGTCGCCGGTCTTGGGATCGACGATGAAGATCTGCGGGTGGAGGTCCTCCTTGTGCTCGATGACGACGAGGCCCTTGGTGTTGGTCTCCTTGTCGATCTCGGTGTCGAGGGTGATGCCCTGGATCATGTCGCGGAACTTGATCTTGCCGGGCTTCTCGGTGATGACGGGGACGGAGTAGGGGTCCCAGGTCGCGAGGGTCTCGTTCTTCTTGATGGGGGAGTTGTCGGCGAAGCGGATGACGGAGCCGCTGACGATGTTGTAGGACTCGAGTTCGCGGCCGTCCTTGTCATGGATGGAGATGGTGCCGTTCTTGTTGAGGGCGACGAAGGTGTGGTCGGGGGTCTCGACGGTGCGGAGGTTGTTGTAGTGGATGGTGCCGGCGGCCTTCACCTTGATGATGGGCTGCTTGAAGGTGCCCGAGGCGACCCCGCCGACGTGGAAGGTCCGCATGGTGAGCTGGGTGCCGGGCTCGCCGATGGACTGCGCGGCGATGATGCCGACGGCCTCGCCGATCTTGGCCATTTGGTTGGATGCGAGGTTCATGCCGTAGCACTTGGCGCAGCAGCCGCGACGGCTCTCGCAGGTGAGGACGGAGCGGATCTTGAGCTGCTCGTGTCCGATGTCGTTGAGGCGGTGGGCGACGCCTTCGTCGATCATCTGGCCGGGCTTGACGACGACCTCGTCGCCGTTGACGACCTTCTCGGCGGAGACGCGTCCGTAGATGCGGGTCTTGAGATCGACGACTTCCTCGTCGCCCTCGTAGATGGACTTGACGATGATGCCATTGGCGGTGCCGCAGTCCTCTTCGGTGATGATGACGTCCTGGGCGACATCGACGAGCTTGCGGGTCATGTAGCCGGAGTCGGCGGTCTTGAGCGCGGTGTCGGCGAGGCCTTTGCGGGCGCCGTGGGTGGAGATGAAGTATTCGAGGACGGAGAGCCCGGAACGGAAGTTCGAGATGATGGGCCGCTCGATGATCTCGCCGGAGGGCTTGGCCATGAGGCCGCGCATGCCGGAGAGCTGCTTGATCTGCTGGCGGTTGCCGCGGGCTCCGGAATCAACCATCATGAAGAGGGGGCTGGGGAGGCTGCCGCCTTCGTTGTATTCGATGGTGCGGAAGAGGGCCTTGGTGATCTCGTCCCCGGCGTGGGTCCAGATGTCGACGATCTTGTTGTAGCGCTCCTTGTTGGTGATGACGCCGGCGCGGTATTGGTCGCCGGCCTTCTGGACTTCGGCGGTGGCGCTGTCGACTTCGACCTGCTTTTCGGCGGGGATGATCATGTCGAAGATGCCGACGGAGGTGCCGGAGCGGGTCGATTCGCGGAAGCCGAGGGACTTGAGATCGTCGAGGGCGCGGACGGTGCCCTCCTGCCCCACGGTCTGGAAGCAGCGCCAGATGATGTCGGAGATCTGCTTCTTGGCGACGGTGTTGTTGAAGAACCCGAGCTTTTCGGGCCAGATTTCGTTGAAGCGGACGCGGCCGGCGGTGGTGACGATGATCTTGCGCTCGGTGTCGCCGTAGACACGGCCGGACGTCCCGAAGTCGGGGTTGCGCATCCGGATGGGCTCGTGGATGCCGATGGAGCGGTTGGCCACGGCGAACTCGACTTCACTGGTGTCTGCGAAGAGAGGGAGATTGCGCTCGGCGTCGGGCTCGCGCAGGGGGATCTGGCGGCAGTAGGTGAGGAAGTAGACGCCAAGGATGATGTCCTGCGACGGGGTGGTGATGGGCTTGCCGCTGGAGGGGGTGAAGATGTTGTTGGGCGCAAGCATCAGCATGCGCGCCTCCATCTGCGCCTCGACGGAGAGGGGCACGTGGACGGCCATCTGGTCGCCGTCGAAGTCGGCGTTGTAGGCGGTACAGACGAGGGGATGGACGCGGATGGCGTTGCCCTCGATGAGGACGGGCTCGAAGGCCTGGATAGAGAGGCGGTGAAGCGTGGGGGCCCGGTTGAGGAGGACGGGGTGGCCTTTGGTCACTTCCTCGAGGATGTCCCAGACCTCGGAGGTCTTGCGTTCGATTAGCTTTTTGGCGCTGCGCACGGTGTGCACGTAGCCGAGCTCCTTGAGGCGGCGGATGATGAAGGGCTCGAAGAGGACGAGGGCCATCTTCTTGGGCAGGCCGCACTGGTGGAGTTTGAGTTCGGGTCCGATGACGATGACGGACCGGCCGGAGTAATCGACGCGCTTGCCGAGGAGGTTCTGGCGGAAGCGTCCGCCCTTGCCCTTGAGCATGTCGGAGAGCGACTTGAGGGCGCGGTTTCCGGCACCGGTGACGGCGCGCCCATGGCGGCCGTTGTCGAAAAGCGCATCGACGGCCTCTTGCAGCATGCGCTTTTCGTTGCGGATGATGACGTCGGGGGTCTTGAGCTGGAGCAGGTTCTTGAGCCGGTTGTTGCGGTTGATGACGCGGCGGTAGAGGTCGTTGAGGTCGGAGGTGGCGAAGCGGCCGCCTTCGAGGGGGACGAGGGGACGGAGGTCGGGCGGGATCACGGGGAGGACCTCGAGGATCATCCACTCGGGCCGGGTCTTGGAGTTGTGGAAGCCCTGGGCGAGCTTGAGGCGCTTGGCGAGCTTTTTGCGGACCTGCTTGGAGCGGGTCTTGCCCATGGCCTCTTCGAGTTCGGCGATGACGGTGGGCAGGTCGGTGGCCACGAGGAGGTCGCGGACGGCTTCGGCGCCCATGCCGGCGCGGAATCCCTCGGTGCCGTATTCTTCCTGGGCGTCGCGGTATTCGAGTTCGGTGAGCAGCTGGCCCGGCTCGAGCGGGGTGGTGCCGGGGTCGATGACGATGTAGTCCTCGTAGTAGATGACGCGCTCGAGCTGGCGGGCGCTCATGTCGAGCATGAGGCCGATGCGGGAGGGCATGCACTTGTAGAACCAAATGTGGGAGACGGGAACGGCGAGCTCGATATGGCCCATACGCTCGCGGCGGACGCGGGAGAGGGTGACCTCGACGCCGCAGCGATCGCAGATGGTGCCCTTGTACTTGATGCGCTTGTATTTGCCGCAGGCGCACTCCCAGTCCTTGGTCGGCCCGAAAATCCGTTCGCAGAAGAGGCCGCCCTTCTCGGGCTTGAAGGTGCGGTAGTTGATGGTCTCGGGATTCTTGACCTCGCCGCGGCTCCACGAGCGGATCGTGTCGGGATTGGCCACGGTGATGCGAACGTGGTCGAAGCTGTCGGACTTGCGCTCGAGGCCGAAGATTTCGTCGAGGTGGGATTCGGAGCTGAGGGAAGGCAGTGACATGGGAAGTGAGGCTGGTGTTCGGGTGCTGCGGGCGGGTCGCGGGGCGGGAGGGATCGGCGGATGGGGAATCAGATCACGGCGAGGCTGTCGGCGAGGATCTCTTCGGGCGACCGGTCGGTGGAGCCGACGC
>SKKS01000411.1 GCA_007123625.1 Paracoccaceae bacterium | reverse complement strand
GGCCAGCCTCGTGTGTTGGCCACCATGGCCGGGGTCGCGGTTCTGGGGATACTCGACAATGGCCTGACACAGATGCGCGTTGACAGCTATGTGCGCGAGGTTCTGGTCGGCGTCATCATCATACTTGCAGTCTCGCTCAGCGCGCTTGGGCGCAGGGGCCTTCTGCGCGGCCAGGGTTAGCGCCCGCTTTCCTTTCATCTTGCCTGAAATACTCCCGGGGGGTGTCAATCAATTCGCCATCGGCTTGAGAACCGATTGTAAGCGTGGCAGATTTACGGGCATGGTCGTTGCGCTCTGGATGGGTGTCAGGCTCAAGATGGCATAAGCTGACTTTCGGAGGATGGAACTGAGACGCTATTCACCGAGGCCCTGCGTTGGCTCGTTGTGGATATTTCGCAGCGGCTTGGGGCACTGTAGGCGCAGGTCGCTGAGCTGGGAGGCGCGCTCGAGAAATCTGAAATGGCCCGGACGCCTTTGCAGGCTGAGAATCAGGACTTGCGCGATGCGCGACGAGACTCCGCGGCTGAAGAACCTGCCGCCGCAGAATCCATTCAAGCCGTCTGGTATGGAAAAGTCCACGGAACGCAATGCGCGCGCCGGGCGGCCCGCCGCGGCGCAGAGGGATCAAACGCGACAGGGATCGCGTGACCCGCGAGGAGGTGCTCGCGACAAATGCCCCAGCAGGATCGCGCTTCAAGGGCTATGAAACCCTTCTGGTCCGTGAGCTGGTCATGTCGACCGAGCTTGTCTGCTACCGGCGCGAGCGCTGGCTGACCCCGGAGCACGAGACAAACATCGCGCCGTTGCCAGCGGGACTGATCGGCGGTCCTGCGGGCAGGCCTGACGTCAGCGCCCTGTATCTGCGTGGACGACAGCGGTGCCCGCTTTACCGTGCGCTGCGACCGCTTCTTTGCGCTGCGCACAGGCTACAAGGACCCGGATGGGCTGCTGGCGCGCCTGCACAGGCGGCAATGCGAACTGCTGAAGGTGCTGGAGCGACCTGGAGATTCCGCTTCACACCAATGCCCCGGAAAACGACCTGCGTGCCTGCGTGACCAAGCGCCGGAGCTCGGGCGGCACCATGAGCCTCAACGGCCGCATGGCTCGCGACGTCATGATCGGGCTGCTGAAGACCTGCCGCAAGCTCGGCATCCCCTTCCTTCCGGAACGCATCGCAGCCCGTCAGAGCCAGCGCGCCCGGCGATCGGTCCCTGCGGGCACCCGCAGAACCACCCTCAACTGAAGCCGACACCCGCGCTGTCCCATCTGAACGTTCCACGCAGATGCCGTTTGTTCAGATTGCGCCAATCGAGGTGTCAACCCAATGGGTTATAGTTCCGACCGAATGACAATTCAGCGTCAGGTCAGCCGTGGAAATCTGAGTGGTTAAAGCTTCGCAGAACACCAAGCACACAAAAACGAGAGAAACCGTCTATTTAGAAAGTTCTTCCCCTCATGTCGTTCCGTAGACTGCGAATGTTTGCTACAGCACACGCTATGAGCGCAAGCCACATGTCTGAATCGAGGATCGCCGTGACCATCGCTGATCGAAGCCAACGGACCACAGACACCACGGTACAACTCAGGTTGCTGGTCGTAGACGACCATTGCCTGTTGACCGAGGTCTTGAGAGAGGCATTCAGTGCGAGCGAGGGGTTTGCGGTGGACACGGTCGCGAGTGTCGATGAAGCGCGCGCCAGAATTGCCGAGCATGGCCGCTTCGACGTTGTTCTTCTGGACTACGACGTCCCTGGAATGGATGCGCTGCGCGGACTGAGCCTGTTGATCGACCTCAATGAAGGCGGCGTTGTCCTGTTCTCGGGGGTCGCAAGCTGGATGGTCGTGGAACGCGCGCTCGAGGCCGGCGCAAGCGGTTTCATTCCGAAGACACTTGCACTGAAGACCCTGGGCCATGCGATGCGTCTGGTCGCGGACGGCGGCATGTATGTGCCTACAGAATACTTGTTGCGCACGTCACAGGACGACAAGCAGAATCTGGGGCTCAAGCCCCGTGAAATGCGTGTGCTTGGCCTTCTGTGTGAAGGTATGCAGAACAAGGAGATAGGCCGCGAGCTCGGCATCGAGGAAACGATTGTCAAGATGGATGTGAAATCGATCTGCCGCAAACTCGGTGTGCGCAACCGGACACAAGCCGTGATCGCGGCGAACAAGAATGGAATCTGCTGACAGGGACGGTCACGTTCCGGATCCGTGCGCGGAGTTAGGTGCCCAATGACAATGGCCGTCAAATCTCGGCACGCGATCGAGCGAACGACCGGGGGGTGTGAACCAGTTTTCAGGTGTGCAGTCAGCGCAAGTGACCTGCCTGATGTTGCAGATTCATTGCGGGCTGTGATGGCGGACCTGGGCGTTGACGATGTACAGCCAGATTTCGTTACGGTTCACTATGGCAGCACGCGCACGGCCGAAGATATCTGTCGGTTTGTCTCGGCGAAGCTGTCCTCGGCGGCGGTGCACGGAGGGTCGTCATGCCGGGGTGTGATGACCGGACAAGGTGCGGCGACATCCACGGGCGGCGGGATCGGTGCATTTGCGATCTGGGACAAGAAGGGTTCATTCGGCACAGCGCTTGTCCCCCTCGGCCACTCCCCGCGCGCCGCAGCTGCGCGCGCGGCGCGCGAAGCGCTCGACCGCGCAGGCCGCCCCGGCGAAGTTCCCGACCTGATCTGGCTGACCTCGGCTCCGGGCAACGAAGAACAGGCGCTGGACGGAATACGCGACGTCATCGGCCATTCAGCCCTGATCATCGGCGGGAGTTCAGCGGACAATAAGGTTTCCGGGGGGTGGTCGCAATTCACCCGTGACACCTGCGCGACCGATTCCGTGGTGGTGTCTGTGCTGTTTCCGTCGGTCCCCTTTGGCTATGCGTTCGAGAATGGCTATGCTCCGACGGATCGACGCGGAACGATCACCGAGGCGAGCGGGCGCTCTGTCCGACAGATTGACGGGCGCCCGGCAGCGCAGGTCTATGCTGAATGGACGTGTGGCAGGATCGATATGCCCGATACTGGTCGCCGCTCGATCCTGGCGCCTGCGACCTTGTTTCCGCTGGGTCGGCTGTCGCACCATCTGGACGGGATTCCGTTCCATCTTCTGGCGCACCCCGCTGTTGCGCATGCCGACGGCACGCTGGATTTTTTCGCTGACCTGAAGACCGGACAGGATATCTGGCTGATGGAAGGCACCGAGGAGAGCCTTGTGAGCAGGGCCGCGCGCATCGCGTCGCTCAGCCGCGAGCAACTGGCGGGTGGCGACATCGGTGGGGCGCTGATGATCTATTGTGGCGGCTGCATGCTGGCGATTGAACACCGCATTGGCGAGGTCCCGCAAGGTGTCTCAAGGGCCCTTGACGGTGCGCCCTTTCTTGGCGTTTTCAGTTTCGGGGAGCAAGGCGAGACATTGAACGGTTGTTCCGAACACGGGAACCTCATGATCTCGTGCATCACTTTCGGCACAGGCGCGCCATTCACGGCCGCTACAGCGCACCGAAAGCCCACATGAGCGACACCGAGCAACTTCGGTCCGCCCTCGCCGGGCGCGAGCGTGCCTTGCGTCACGAAAGAATGGAGAATGCGCAGGCTTCGGCGCTTCTGCGGGTGATGGACGCCTTGCACGCCGCCGACGGGGTGGATGGCGGCATCGCGCAGGCACTCGCCATATGCCAACAGGCGACGGCGGCGGATATCGGGGTTCTTCTGCGTCAGGGCGACGATGCCTGCATGGAGACACTCCACGCCACGGACCTAGCCTTTGGTACGCCGGTCTGGGCCATCGAGCAGGGTACCCTGGCCATCGAGCGACGGGTCAGCACACTGGATCAGGCCCGCTTTCTTGCGGGCCTTCCGGCCGGAGCGCAGGCCTTCGGTTCGTTGCTGTCTGTTCCGGTGGTTGTTCCTGACGAACCGCTCATGGCGCTCGTGTTGCTTGCGCGGCAGGAATCGCGCTTTTCGCGTTTTGACATGGCGCTGATGCGGCGGGTCGCGACTGTCTTCGAGCGGGCCTTCGACCGGCATCGCCTTGCACACCGCGCAACCGTTCTGTCCGGCATTCTGGGCGCCGACAACGCAGCGATGGGCGCGAAACCTGCATTCCTTGACCCGTCGTTCACTGCCCTCAGCCAGGCATTCTCACATGTGACGGACTGGCAAGGCGCGATCGTCGAGATCACGAACACCCTGCTGAGCGCCCGCAGCGGTGCCATCGATGCCGCGATCGACGACGCCCTGAGCCGCACAGGTGCTCTGGCCGGTTCGGATCGCACCTATGTCTTTCGGTTGCGCCTACCGGACCGTATCGACAACACGCACGAATGGGCGGCGGAAGGGATCGAGCCCATGATCGATGTGTTGCAAGACATGCCCGCCGACATCCTGAACGAATGGCGCCCGCAACTGCAGCGCGGCGAAGCGGTGAGCATCCCCGATGTGAACGCCTTGCCGGACACGTCGCAGGTGCGTGACATTCTGCAGATGCAGGGAATCCGTTCGCTTCTGGCCGTGCCGATGTTGCGCGATGGCCAGCTGACAGGTTTCGTGGGCTACGATGCGGTGCGCAGACATCGCAAATTCCTGCAGGTCGAGATCCAGTTGCTTCAAGCCGTTTCCAACGCCATCGGTGTTGTCCTGGAGCGCGCGAAGGCGGAGGCCGACGCCGAGGCCGCGCACAAACAGTTGCAGCACGAGCGCAATCGCCTCAACGCGACACTGTCCGCGATTCCGGACCTGCTGCTGGAACTGGATTCAGACGCGAAGTTCACCGGTTTCAGCGCGGGCGCACGGCTTTCTCCGGCAATTGAACGCGGCGCGATGATCGGACGAACCCCGGAAGAGATCTTTCCTCCGCATCTGGCGAGTACCCTGAGAGCTGTTCTGAAAGACGTCGATCAGGTTGGCTATTCCTCGGGACACGAATACGAAATGGAGCTGGACGGCACGCTCCGTTGGTTCGAGGTGACCGCTGCCGCCAAGACCAATAAGTCCGAACCGGACGGCTATGTCCTTCTTGTCCACGAAACAACAGAAGCGCGGTTGCAGCAACGCCAGATCCGGCGCCTGGGTCGGATTGCCGAACTAACGTCCAATCTGGTGATCGTTACCGATATCGAAGGCCGGATCAATTGGGTCAATCCAGCGTTCGAGACCCGCAGTGGCTGGCGCCTTCATGACGTGCAGGGCAAGAAACCGGGGGGATTTCTGCAAGGGCCGCGCACCGATCCCGCCACTGTCAGACGCATCCGCGAGGCGCTTCACAAGGGCCTTCCGGTGCAGGCGGAATTACTGAACGTCACGCGTTCCGGCGAAGAGTACTGGATCCGCAAGGACATCCAGCCGCTGACAGACGAAGATGGCACACTGGATGGGTTCGTTTCGGTTCAGACGGACATCACGGCGCTGAAAAAATCGCACCAGCAAGCGCTGCAGGTGCGCGCGATGGCGATGGAAGCGTCCAGCGACGGAATTGCCATAATCGGACCGGAACAGACATACATCTACATGAACCCGGCGCATCGCTCCATGTTCGGCATTGGCGCGGACGAGGATATCTCGAGGCTGAACTGGTCTGACCTTGCCGAACCCGAACACGTCATCCAGTTCATCAGCGAAAGCTGGAAGATGTTCCAGTCAACCGGCTCATGGCAGGGTGAGTGGGTCGGACGGCACCGATCCGGAAGAAGCATCGATCTGGAAGTCACACTTACGCGGACGGAACAGGGCGGAATTCTTTGTATTGCCCGCGACATTACGGAACGACGCAAGATCGAGGCCGAGCAAACCAGAATTCGGGAAGAGCTTCAGATCGCGCAGCGCCGCGAGACGATTGCACACCTTGCGTCGGAGGTCGCGCATGATCTCAACAATCTTGTTGCCGTCGTATCGGGAACGGTCTCGTTGCTGCGGATCCAGTGCGAGCACGAACAGAAGATCTGCGCAAGCCTTGACCGGATCGAACGCGCCATGCGTGTCGCGGGCGACCTTGTCGGCGGGCTGGGCCAACTGGGCAGAAAAGACGCGCCGCGTCATCGCCTAGATCTGTGCCAGATCATGCGTGAGAGCGTCGAACTTCTGGGGTCGGCGCGAATTCAGAAGCATGCCGTGCGCGTCGTGCTGTCCGATATCCCCGTCCAGTTCTGGGCGAACCGCACCGATGTCCTTCAAGTCATTCTCAACCTGGCTTTGAACGCGTGCGACGCCGAAGGTCACCAGCCGGTAAGCGTTACACTGGAGGTCTTGCCTGGCGTCGATCTGTCACGGCAACCTGACATCGGCAGGTACACCGCCGGTAGCGCCTATGCCGCGTTCCGTGTTTCCGACACCGGTTTCGGTGTGGAAAAGGAAATCCGCGATCGCCTGTTTGAACGGTATTTCACTACGAAGGGCGACGCAGGAACAGGTATGGGCCTTCCGATCGTGGCAACCATTCTGAACAACAACGATGCCGCGCTCTGGTTTGAAAGCTCGCCGGGTGGCGGAACCTCTGTCACCGTTGCGTGGCC
>SKKS01000017.1 GCA_007123625.1 Paracoccaceae bacterium | reverse complement strand
TCCCACAGCAGGTTCAGTCCCGCCGCGCTGCCCAGTTCTGAAACCACCAGCGGCAGGCGGTAAGCCGCCGTCAGCCAGTGCGCCGCCGCGATGTAAACCGCAGATCGGCGCAGTTCGTTGGTCTGGGGGGCGTGGTCGAGCGTGGCAAGGATCACGTCAGGATGCAGCCGCAGCGCCGCATTGACCGCGCGCCACAACTGGCTGTCGGGCACGATTTCAGGGATTGCGTATAGCCGCGCCAGCATCGGCGCTCGACCCGAAAGCACCAGATGATGCAATGCGCCCGCCAGCCGCAGCGCTACGGCATCAGGCCCCGCGCGGTCGCCTGGCCAGGCCAGAAGGCGCTCGGCTACCGGCGTGTCGGGGCGCAGCTTGTCGGCCAGAAGGTTCAGCAGGCGCGCGGTAAAGGGCGACCCCAGCGCGGCGCATGCGTCGGCCTGGCTGCGGGCATGGGCGCGGAAGCTCACCGGAAGCGGTCCATCAGTTTCTGCAGCGGGCTGCGGGTGTCGGGGGCATCGATGGGACCCTCGGGTGCGGGTTTCGGGGTGTCGGCGGGAGGCGGCGCTTTCGCGGCCCCGCCACTGCGTGGGGGCGCCACGCGCAGCGCCACCGCATTGGCAAAGCGCGCCGCGTCGCCGTCGGCCAGCGCCGGCGCCCCGTCCGAGATACCGCGCAACAGGTCGTCCAGCCAGTCACCATCGGCCTTGGGGAAATCCTGCAGCACATAATGGCTTACCAGCCGCTTGTCGCCCGGATGGCCGATGCCCAGCCGCACGCGGGCATAGTCGGCGCCGATATGGCCGTGGATCGACCGCAAGCCGTTGTGGCCCGCATGCCCTCCGCCTTGCTTGACCCGGCACTTGCCGGGCGCAAGGTCAAGTTCATCATGAAACACGATGAGGTCAGCGGGCGCGAGCTTGAAGAACTGCATTGCCGCGATCACCGACTGTCCCGAAAGGTTCATGAAGGTTTCGGGCTTGAGCAGCAGCACCTTCGCACTGCCCAGCCGTCCCTCGGCGATCTGGCCCTGGAACTTCGCGCGCCACGGGCCGAAGCCATGATCGTCGGCGATCCGATCCAGCGCCATGAAGCCGATGTTGTGGCGGTTGCGGGCGTATTTCGACCCCGGATTGCCCAGACCGACAAAGAGTTTCATGCGACCTCCGATCCGTTTTGCGCACAGGGGGGTGAGGGCGGGTTGACGCCGGGGCGTTGTGCCTCAATTCTGCGCCAGAGGCCAGCCAGCGATAGCCGGTCCGTCAATTCCCCTGCCCGGAGGCCACATGTACCTGACCATCAACCGTTTCCGCGTCAAGCCGGGCCACGAGGCCGACTTCGAAGCGATCTGGACCGGGCGCGACACGCATCTCCCGGGGCTGGACGGGTTCAAGGCGTTCACCCTGTTCAGGGGGGCCAGCCACGCGGATCACACGGTGTTCCTGTCGCACACGCTCTGGGATAGCCGCGAAGCGTTCGAGGCCTGGACGAAGTCCGAAGCGTTCCGCGCCGCCCACAAGGGCGCGGGGTCCCACAAGGATATCTATCTGGGACCGCCGGAACTGGAATTGTTCGACGCGGTCCAGCATATCGCGAAATGAAAGAAACCGGGGCGCGTCGGCCCCGGTTTCCATGTTTCTGCCGCAGGTGGACGTTCGACGATCAGGCCTCGGCGTCCTCGGCTTCGTCCTCGTCGTCGGCATCGGCGGTGACACCGCGCGGGGCGGAAATGTTCGCGATGACGAAATCACGGTCGATGGTCGGTCGCACACCGTCGGGCAGGGAGACGCTGGAGATGGTGATGGTTTCGCCAATCGCCAGCCCGTCGAGGTCCACGGTGACCTTTTCGGGGATGTCGGCCGCGATCACGCTCAGTTCCACCTCGGGGCGCACAACGGTCAGGGTGCCGCCGCGCTTGAGGCCCGTGCATTTCTCGTGGTTGATGAACTCCACGTTGATGAACAGGTTGATGCGGGTGGTCCGGCGCAGGCGCATCAGGTCCACATGGGTGGGCAGGCCCTTGACCACATCGCGCTGCACCGCGCGGGCGATCACGCGCACATCGTCCTGGCCGTCGACCTTGAGATTGAACAGCGTGGACATGAAGCGGCCTGCCTTGAGCTTCTGCAGAAGGTAGTTGAACTTGAAGTTCAGGGGCAGCGGATCTGCGCCGCCACCATATACAATGCCAGGTACTTTCTGCTCGCGACGAGCTTGACGGGCGGCCCCCTTGCCTGTCCCCGTCCGTACCTCGGCGATCAGATCAGGGATCTCACCGGCCATAGGATTCTCCATCAGTTGCGTTGGCGCAGCCATCCTCCAAGGGTGCATGGCCGCAAGGCCTGCGCGATAGGGCAGATTCGGGCGCGGTGCAAGGGCAAACGGGGTGCCGGCCGCTGAAGTGGGTGGGGGCGCTGCCCCCGTCGGCGCGGAGCGCCGACTCCCCCGGGATATTTGGGCACAGATGATGCCCGTGCGGTCAGAGCCGGACGCTGGGATCCTCGAAGCCCTGTGGCACGATCAGGTTGTGCGGGCCCAGGTTTTGCACGTCGCGTTCCCCGCAAAGCGCCATCGTCAGATCCAGTTCCTTGCGGATGACCTCGAGCGCCTTGGTGACGCCTTCCTGTCCCATGGCGCCCAGGCCATAGGTGAAGGCGCGCCCGATATAGGTGCCCTTTGCCCCCAGCGAAAGCGCCTTGAGCACGTCCTGCCCCGAGCGGATGCCGCTGTCCATGTGCACCTCGACCCGGTCGCCCACGGCATCGACGATCTGGGGCAGCATGCGGATCGAGGACATAGCGCCGTCCAGTTGTCGCCCTCCATGGTTGGACACAATGATGGCGTCGACGCCCAGCTCGGCGGCCTTTTGTGCATCCTCGACATCGAGGATGCCCTTGATGATGAACTTCCCGCCCCACATGTCGCGCAGTTGCGCCACGCGCTTCCAGTCAAGCGTTTCGTCAAAGGCCTCGGCGGTCCACGCGCCAAGCGAGGCAGGGTCCGTCACGCCCTTGGCGTGGCCCACCACATTACCGAAGAACCGACGTTTGGTGCCCAGCATGCCCAGGCCCCACTGAACCTTGGTCATCATGTCGGCGATGGATTTCAGGGTCAGCTTGGGCGGGGCGGACAGGCCGTTGTGCAGATCCCTATGGCGCTGGCCCAGAACCTGCAGGTCCAGGGTCAGCACGATGGCCGCACAGTTGGCCGCGCGGGCGCGGTCGAACAGGCGGCGCATGAAGTCGTCGTCCTTGAGGGTGTAGGCCTGAAACCAGAAGGGCTTCGTGGTGTGCGCGGCCACATCCTCGATCGAGCAGATCGACAGGGTGGATAGTGTGTAGGGGACGCCGAATTTTTCGGCGGCGCGGGCGGCCTTGATCTCGCCATCGGCGCATTGCATGCCGGTCAGCCCCACGGGAGCCAGCGCGACGGGCATAGCCACGTCCTGGCCGATCATGGTCGATCGAAGCGAGCGGTTTGACATGTCCACCGCAACCCGCTGGCGCAGGCGCAGATGCCCGAAATCCGACGTGTTCTCGCGGAAGGTCTGTTCACTCCAGGACCCGCTTTCGGCGTAATCGTAGAACATGCGCGGGGCGCGGCGGCGATACAGGCGGCGCAGATCCTCGATTTCGGCGATCACGGGCATGGGAGGCGGCCTTTGCATGGAATTGGTTCTGATTTCTTACCAATCCGCCTTTCGTTGCGCAATGGCCGATTTGACCGCCTCGCCGGATACGCTGCGGGCTTGTTTGCGTTGCGGCCTGCGATAAAGTGCCGGAAACTTTGGTGAGGTCATAATGCGTAAATTGGTGTTTGCCGCCCTGGCAGGGCTGCTGGTGTCGACGTCGGGCGCGTTGGCGCAGGACGGTTGCGGGGGGGCATTTTCGGGCTTCGTGAACGGGCTTCGGGTCGAAGCGGTGCAGCGCGGATTTGCGCAGGGAACAGTGGACGCGTTCTTTCGCAATGTCCGGCAGGACGAAGCCGTGGTTCGCGCTGACCGGCGGCAGGGCATCTTCCAGCGCCCGTTCATCGATTTTTCGCGCGCGCTGATTTCGCAGAACCGGCTGGACAACGGGCGGCGCAACCATGACCGCTACCGTGCGCTGTTCGATGCCGCGCGCCAGCATTACGGGGTCTCGCCCGGCATATTGCTGGCGTTCTGGGCGTTCGAGACCGATTTCGGCGCCGTGCAGGGCGATTTCAACACCGTCAACGCGCTGGTCACGCTGGCGCATGATTGTCGCCGTCCGGGGCTGTTCCGCCCGCAGGTGTTTGCCGCGCTGGAGCTTTACAGCCGCGGCGCGCTGGACCCTGCTACAACGCGCGGGGCCTGGGCGGGCGAGATCGGGATGGTGCAGAAACTGCCTTCGGATATCCTGAATTACGGGGTGGATGCCGATGGCTCGGGTGCGGTGGACCTGGTGCGGTCCGTGCCCGATGCGATCCTGTCTGCGGCGAACATGCTGCGGGGCAAGGGCTGGCGCGCGGGCGAGCCCTGGATGCACGAGGTCGCGATCCCGCAGGGGCTGGACCTGAACCGCACCGGATTGCGCACGGAACTGAGCGTGGCCGACTGGCAGCGGCTGGGCGTGACGCCGCGGTACGGCAGCCTGCCGTCGGGGAACATGCGGGCCTCGGTCATCCTGCCGCAGGGGCATCGCGGTCCCGCCTTCATGGTGTTCCACAACTTCCGCACATTGTTCGAGTGGAACCAGAGCTTCATCTACATCGTCACCGTGGGCTATTTCGCCAATCGGCTGGAGGGGGCGCCGATCTATACCGCCGGGAACCCGCATACCGGGTTGAACCAGGACCAGATGCGCGACCTGCAGCGCCGGTTGCAGTCGCGGGGGTTCGATGTGGGCGGGATCGATGGGATTCTTGGCGCCAACACGCGTGCTGCGGTGCAGGACGTACAGGCGCAGCTTGGCCTGCCGGCCGATGGCTGGCCAACGCCAGAGTTGTTGCGCAGGCTGTAGGCGTGTCCGGCATGCAGTTCGCGGCGGCCTTTCCCGGGGACGGAGACGCTGACGCGCATGCACCGCGTGAGGCAATGCGACTGTGCGCGCGTCGGCAGAGAATATTTTGAAACAAATTCAGCGTATTCAAAGTTTGCGCCCGGGCCGGGATTGGGGCACAGTTTCGGCGTCGGACAGGATGTCTGGCCTTCCTGAGACGGCGCGTGTGGAGTGGGGCGCCTGGGTGAGGGGGGGTCCGGACACCGTTCCGGGCCCCCGTTCTTCCGGATACTGAGGTGTTTGTCAGGTACGCCTGTTCACGCGTCATGCCTGCGAACACAGTGCCCCGAATGCGCCCCCGACCTTCCCCGAAATGACCCGAAGCCCGCCCAATTCCTGCCACAGCGCATTGGCATTCAAGGGTCATCGAAAGCTTTGAGCACCAGTCAGAAGATGGTGCGAACACGGGGGCGAAGATCATGCAGGAAGTTGCAAACGGGATTTCCGAAACTCTGGGTTCCAAGGTCCGGATGTCGCTGGCGATGTTCGGTGTACAGCGGCAGGAAGAGGACGACGTGAACGAGCGCCTCGCGCGCCGGATTGCCGAGCTTTCCGATGCGCCGGGCAATGACCGTCCCGCACGCAGATTCTTTCGCCACTGAACGCAGCGCGCCTGCGCGGGGACCGGATCAGACCTGGACCTTGACCCCTGGCAGGTTGAGCATGTTCAGCAGATCCCGCACCTCCTGCCGCGCGGCGATATTCGATAGGCTGAAGTTCTGCTCGCCCATGTCGCGCAGGTCCAGAAGCGTCAGCCCCCGAGGAAACAGCTCGCGAAATATCACGCGCTCGGAAAACCCGGGCGCCACGCGGAACCCGATCCGGCGTGACAGTTCCTCCAGCGCGCTGCCGACACGGCGCTTGTTGTGCATGGCCTGGGTGCCAAGCCTGTTACGCAGCACCACCCAGTCTATGGGTTTCAGTCCTTCGCGCGCGCGGGCCTGACGCGCGGCCCAGACCATTTCCGCATAGATCGACGGTCCCAGCACCTTGCCGGTTTCGGCATCGGTGCGCGCCAGCAGGTCGAAATCCACGAAACTGTCGTTCATGGGCGTGATCAACGTATCAGCCAGCGAATGGGCAAGCTGGCTCAGCCGTGTATGCGCGCCGGGGCAGTCGATCAGGATGAAATCGCTGTCGGGTTCCAGCGCCGACATGGCCGCGGAAAACCGCATGTCCAGCGGATTGATGTCGCCCGGGATCTGATCGGGTTCCAGCTCGGGCAGGGTGTGGTAGAGCGGCATCGGCAGGTCCAGCCCGCTGCGGGCAAGATGCGCGCGGCGGTTTTCGATGTAGCGACCGAAAGAGCGTTGCCGAAGGTCAAGGTCCATCGCGCCGACCCGGTGGCCCATGCGCGCCAGCGCCACCGCCACATGCATCGAGGTGGTGGATTTCCCCGACCCGCCCTTTTCGTTACCGATGACGATGATATGCGCCAAGCGCCTGTCCTCCGGGAGATATTGCGGGAAGCTGCCTGCGGAGGCGGTTACGCTCTGTGGTGACCAGCGCCCGCGCGACGTG
>SKKS01000370.1 GCA_007123625.1 Paracoccaceae bacterium | reverse complement strand
TCCAGCCACAGGCTGCGGTTGTCCAGATACCAGACATCCAGCGCGAATTTCTGATCCCAGGAAATTGCATTGCGCCCGTTCACCTGCGCCCAGCCGGTCACGCCGGGGCGCACCTCGTGGCGGCGGGCCTGTTCGGGCGAGTAAAGCGGGAGGTATTCCATCAGCAGCGGGCGCGGGCCGACAAGGCTCATCTCGCCTTTCAGCACGTTCCAAAGCTCGGGCAATTCGTCCAGCGAGGAGGCGCGCAAAAACCGGCCCAGCCGGGTCAGGCGTTCGGAATCGGGCAGCGGGTTGCCTTGCGCATCAATTGCATCGCGCATGGTACGGAACTTGACCATCTCGAATGGTTTGCCATGCAGACCCGGCCGCGTTTGCCGGAACAGGACCGGCGCGCCCATCTGCCGCCAGATCAGGAAGGCGACCACCGCCAGAACTGGCGACAGCACCACCAACCCCATCGCCGCCCCGACAATATCCAAAAACCTTTTCATGCCTAATTCCTTCTGCCGACCAGCGCACGCACTGGTAGGCATATCTCAATCGCTATGGCCGATATTGCAGGGAACTTCAATCAGCCGCATCCCTGCATGCGGTGATGCCACAGGAGCCCCTATGAACCCTTTCTCCAACCGCGCCGCCACACTCTCTGGCCCTGCAACTGACGCCCTGCCTGTCATCCCTGATGACAGCACCGACCTGCCTCTTGTTGCGGTGGGTCTGTATGTCGAGACCGGCGGAACGATCGTGATCGACACCGTACGCGGCGAAACCCGCACATTGACAGTCGCCGATTTTTCGATCCTGCCTCTCGGCCTGCGTCGCGTACACGCAACCGGCACCACGGCAACAGGGATGCACGCGCTGGTGCTGGCATGAAGATCGTTACGGACCTGTCGGTCACCTCCGCGCCCCATCGGGCGCGGCACGCCTGGCATCCGGGCCGGCTGTTTGGCGCTGGGCAACAAGGGGCGTGGTTCGATCCCGCCGATCTGTCGACCCTTTTCCAGGATTCCGCTGGCACGATCCCTGCAACCGCGGATGGGGATCCGGTTGGCCGGGTGCTCGACAAAAGTGGGAACGGGCGACATCTGCTGCAGGCTATCAACGCCGCCCGGCCCATCCTGCGCCACTCCGGAGGGCTGACATGGCTTGATTTCGATGGCGTGGACGACCGGATGACATTCGCCGAAATGCCGAACACGGGAACGGCCACAGCCATCCTCGGCCTCTGGCGCACAAGCGGGAGTGCAACGGCATCGGTTCTGGGAACTGGTGGAACAGGCTACGTGCGCAACTCCAACAGCACCTTGATCAAGAATGATGGCGGTTCCAACCCGCAAATCGACACCCCCGGCCCATTCGACATTGTCGACCAGTCGGCGTTTGCCGTGCGAATGGAGAATGGTTTCCTTGAAGCGCGGCGGAAAACCGGCGGCTGGTTCGCGGCCTCTGTCGCGGGCAGCACCAGAACCGATTTCCAGGTTCTGGGCGCATTCCGGCAAAGCGATGGTGCATTGCCGCTGCCGATGCGGTTTCATGGCGGCATCCTGCGCGCGGGGCTGCTTGAAGACAGCGACATATCTCTTGGCTTGCAATTCCTCACGACAAGGATGGCTTCATGACAGATCCGACACTGACCCGCCGCACGATCATTGTGCCCGAGGGGATGATCGACGCCGTCAACCGTGCATTGGGCCTGTCGATTCAGGCCGCGGGCTGGTGTGACGCAGATGGTCACCTGTATGCCGCCGCGTCGTATCTTTCCGAAACCGATATCACCGACGCGTCCCTCCCGGGTCTTCCGGTCCGTGTATTCGACCGGACAACGCCGGTGGTGCGGCACGCCGGGCATGTGCATCTGGTCAACGGGCGCGATGGAGCAAGCACGCTGGCCGCCCTCGGGCTCATGGTCTCCGAGCCCGACTTTTCCTGAGCCCGTCCCGTCATTGGTCCTTACAGGCCCATGGCGTCGATCATGACAGCGTTCACCTTGTGAATATCGTATTTTTCGGTTGCGTGCTGGCGCGACTTTGCCCCCATGCGGTGGATCAGGTCCGGCCCGATCAGGAATTTCTCCATCGCCGTGGCCAGTGCGCCCACGTCCTTCGGAGGGACCAGAAAACCGTTCACCCCGTCTTCCACCGTCTCGCGGCAGCCCGGCGCATCCGTGGTGATCACCGGGCGCCCCATCGACATGGCTTCCAGAACGGTGCGCGGTGTACCCTCGCGATAGCTGGGCAGGACGTAGACTTGGGCCTCGGCAAGCGCCGGGCGCACGTCCTCCCTTGCGCCCTGCCAGACGACATGCCCGGCCTCCTGCCAGCCGCGCACTTCGGTTTCGCTGATCCCGTCCGGGTTGGGGTCGAGCGGGCCGACAAGATGGAATTCGGCATCCGGCCATGCCTTGCGCAGCTTTGCCGCCGCCGCCACATACTCGCGGACCCCCTTGTCGCCCAGCAGCCGTGCGATCAGCAGGAACCGCATGGGCGCATCGGGCAGCGGCACGGGCGCGAAAACCGTCGTATCCACCCCCGAGCCGTTGACAACCTGCACGGGAAGCCCGGTCGGCAGTATGCCCCAGCCGAGAAAGTCGGCGCGGTCATCGGGGTTCTGGAAAAAAGCCAAGGTCGCATGTCGGAGCGACAGGGCATAAAGACGTCGGACGATCCTGCGCACGACGGCGCGCTTGCCACGCGCGTCGCCGGTGAAAGCATAACCAAGCCCGGTGATCAGCGCCACGCGTTGCGGCACCCGTGCCCCCCAGGCCGCCAGGCCGCCCCAGATCACGGGTTTGATCGTATAGCCAAGACTGAGGTCAGGCCGCACCTGGCGCATCAGGCGATAGAGCGCAAGGAAACAGCGCAAATCACCAACAGGCGACAACCCGCTGCGCGCCATCGGGTAGGCATGGCAGATGACCCCCCGCGCTTCGAGCCATGCTCGGGTCTCGGGATCTGTCTCCATCTCAGGGGCCGCGGCGTGGGCTGTATGACCCCGCGCAATCATGGCCTCCAGCAGTGGCCCACGAAAGTTCCGCAGCGATGATGCCAGAGAAGCGATGATCAGAACACGTGCCATTGGCGGCTTCCGTTTGCTTGGTCAGAGGCGCAGGTCAGCCTCTGATAGCGCGAGGATGCTCTTGAGGTCATAGAGAACATGCTCCCTTTTGCCGAAAGCGTGGATCGCTTCCGCATCGAGCGCTCGGAATTCGGAATGTGCGACTGCAATGATGACACTGTCGTAAGCGCCTGAGGGAACCTCCGACAACAGCTTCAGGCCATACTCCGCCTCGGCTTCGTCAGGGTCGGCCCAAGGATCGTGGATGTCGACACGGACCCCATATTCCTCAAGCTCGCGTATGACATCGACGACACGCGTGTTGCGCAGGTCAGGGCAATTTTCCTTGAAGGTCAGGCCCATGACCAGAACGCGCGCGCCCGACACATGGATGCGGCGTCGGAGCATTTCCTTGACCAGCTGACTCGCGACATAGGCGCCCATGCTGTCATTCAGGCGCCGCCCGGCAAGGATGATCTGGGGATGATACCCGATCGCCTCGGCCTTGTAGGTCAGATAATACGGATCCACACCGATGCAGTGCCCCCCCACCAGGCCGGGGCGAAATGGCATGAAGTTCCATTTCGTGCCTGCGGCCTCGAGAACCGCCTGTGTATCGATCTGCATACGGTTGAAGATGATGGCGAGTTCATTGATCAGCGCGATGTTGAGATCACGCTGCGTGTTTTCGATCACCTTTGCCGCCTCGGCGACGCGAATGGAGGGGGCCTTGTGCGTGCCGGCTGTGATGATCGACGCATAGAGCGTATCCACGAAGTCAGCGGCTTCGGGCGTTGAACCCGAAGTAACCTTGATGATCGACGGCAAGCGGTGCGCCTTGTCTCCCGGATTGATCCGCTCGGGACTGTATCCGACAAAGAAGTCCCGGTTGAACCGCAGCCCGGATGTTTCTTCCAGCACTGGAACGCAGTCTTCTTCGGTCGCACCGGGATAGACGGTGGATTCGTAGATCACCACATCACCGGGTTTCAGAAGCGGTCCGATGGTTTCGGACGCCCCAAGCAGGGAACCAAGGTCCGGGCGTTTGTCCGCGCTGATCGGCGTTGGGACCGTGATGATGAAGGTGTTGCAATCCCTCAGCTCACCTGGGTCGCTGGTGAATCGCAACTCTCGGGCTGCGCGCAGGTCGGCGATATCGACCTCGCGCGTGCTGTCGACACCGTCCTGCAAGGCCCTGATGCGATCCGCCTTGATGTCGAAGCCGATGACGGGCCGGGTCTTGCCGAACTCGACAGCAAGTGGCAGCCCAACGTAACCAAGCCCGATCACCGCGATCCGGGTTGCGTCCAAGTCAATCGTGAACACTGAAGAACTCCTGTCTGGACGAAGGCATCACGCCGTTCATCGGTCCTTGCCTTGGACCAGCGCCTCGTCCAAGACCTGCAAGTAACGGGCACACCAGGCATCATTGGAAAAATGGATCTCGGCATGGGACCGGGCGCGGTCCGCGACGCAGGCGAGGGTTTCCGGCTCGTTCACAAGCCGACCGATCACCTCGGCCCAGCAGGCCGGATCGTCGATCGGCAAAACCCAGCCGGTGCGCCCGTGGTCAAGGATCTCCGGGATACCGCCGCGATCACTGCCCAGCACCGGCAAACCCAGCGCCATGGCTTCCTGGACTGCATTCGGGACGCCCTCATCCTTGGAAGGCATCACCAGAAGGTCACTGTCGCGCATGAGGGAATGCACATCATCGCGCCAGCCAAGGAAAAAGACCCTTTCATCAAGCCCGCAAGCCGCCAGCCGACGGCGCAGATCGCTTTCGTAACCGGCTTGCTCCGATCCGCCCACAAGCGACAGCGTCGTTCGCTCGAGAAGTTCGCGAGGCAGCTTGCTGAGTGCCTCGATCAGGAACGCCTGGTTCTTCCTGTCACAGATCGTTCCAACTTGAAGCATGTGGAATGCATCCTTCGAGGCCGTGGTGGGCTCAGGGTGCGGCTTTCGCAGTCTTTGGAGCGCTTCAAGTTCTATTCCCGGCGGAAGCACCCTTATTTTCGATCTGTACCGGTCAGCCAGCGCCTTTCCGAATATCTCAGGCGCCGCATCGTGCTGAAACACGACATATGTTGCCAGCCAGAGCCCGAGACGATGCAAGATGTGCACCGCGCCGCGAGAGGGGAGTTCGAAATCGATATCCCAGACCAATGGCTTTCGCGACAGCAAGACACCGAGCCCTGCAAAGGCGATTCCCTTGCTCGCGCGTATCCAGACCACCTCGGCGCCTGATGCGCGCACGGCTTTGAGGAACCGGTATTGCTGTCGGAGCAACCCTATCGCCACACGGATGCGAAACAGGAACCCACCGCCGAAAAGCGCGCCCGCGCGCAGTTTCAGGATGTCCGGCGGGTCGAGGCTGGTGGTCGGGAAATTTTCGCGCTGAGCAGTGCGATACAGATCAGTATCACTCTCCGTCGCAATTATGGGTGTCGCCCCAAGCCGCTTCAGGCCGCGCGCCAATGTAAACAAACGCCGTGGTGCCCCGGTCAAGCCACCGGGAGTGGGTAGGTAGAGAAGAATGATCATTGCTTCAATAAAGGCCGCGCGATCGGGGCGTTGGTCCCGCGCCTTAACCGAAAGCTGTAACGGTACAGAGCAAATAGCACCATCAGCTGCACGAGCGATTGGACGAAATCATATATTCTTGGTGTCTGGGGCGAGAAAGTAAGGAGAACAAACAGAAATACCAGAATCGCCAATGGATGCGACTGATTCGTCCGGTAGAAATCAGCTGCAAATCTCAAAATGGCACCGACGGTGAGGTATACGAGAAACACACCGGCGTAAGAGAAATTCCAATATGCTTCACCAACGCCACCGGGCGGAACACCCATGCTTGGGCGGTTGTAGATATAATCCGCAACCAGCCTTCCCCCTGCCCTTGGCTGATTCTTTACAAGCGCGCTGGGAATGAAGATGAAAGGCAACGATGCATAGGATTCGCCATACAGATGAGGGATCTCATTCGGAACCGTGGCGAGGATCGCGATCTGACCACTATTCTCTCCCCTCGAAGTACCGAGTTCCTTGGCAGCGTGGCTGACCCACTCGACGAAGCCACCGCTCAAACTGATTTCCTCCAGGAGTTTGGTGCTGGATCGTTGTGTTTCAGCGCGGAACTCTCCAAGCAACCCGACCGTAAAGAGCGCTAAAAGGGCCGACGCTGCTATGAGCGCATAGGATACCTGGCGATTAAGAAGAATCCAGAGGAAGAGCAGCATCAGCAAAGCGCCCATGGTTCCACCACGGGAACCGGTCATGACAAAATTGACCGACAATCCGAATGCGATCACCGCCCAGAACACGGGTTGCCGATATGCCCTTGTGTTGCAGGCAAGCCAGACCAGCGGCACGACTGTCGCGATCTGCGCCAGGACGATCCAATGCGCACCGATCTGTCTTGCAATGCGATCCTCGCTGCGAATCCCACGCTGAAACAGAAGCACCTCAAGGCTCCCCGCATGTTGCAGCATCACCAGC
>SKKS01000339.1 GCA_007123625.1 Paracoccaceae bacterium | reverse complement strand
CTGGCGGCCACCGGCAGCGGTTCGGAAATGCCGGTCGATTCGATCAGAAGGTAGTCGAATCGACCCTCGGCGGCCAGGCGGCGGACCTCTTGCAGCAGGTCATCGCGCAGGGTGCAGCAGATGCAGCCGTTCGACATTTCCACCAGCTTTTCCTCGCCCCGGCGCAGGTCCACCCCCGCTTCGACCAGGTCGGCGTCGATGTTGACCTCGGACATGTCGTTGACGATGACCGCGACCCGGCGGCCTTCGCGGTTGTTCAGCACATGATTCAGAAGCGTGGTCTTGCCCGCGCCCAGAAACCCGGACAGCACAGTGACAGGCAGGCGACGGTCGGACATGCGGCTTGCTCCGTTTACGTTATGTTATTTTATAACATATACCTCGCGCATCCCGGACGCAACCACCCTGCACCGCTATTCCCGTCGCAACCGCTCCAGAAACGCCGCCGAGATATAACCGTCCGGCCCCATCCCGTTCTGCGCCTGCCAGGCACGCACTGCCGTGTGGGTCGCCGGACCCATGCGACCATCCACGCCCGCCGTGTCGAACCCGGCCGCATTCAGGCGCCGCTGCAGCTCCATCCTTTCAGACAGGCTCAGCGCCCGGTCGCCGCGCGGCCAGCCCGCCGCGAACGGCCCTGCCCCGCGCAGCCGGTCCGACAGATGCCCCAGCGCAATCACATAGGCATCCGACACGTTATAGGTCTTGAGCACATGGTAGTTGCCGAAGGCCAGCAAGGCCGGGCCCTGCCGTCCCGCCGGAAGCATCAGCTCCGCCTGCCCCTGCGCGGGCAGCCCGCCACCTTCCGCCGCCGTCACCCCCAAATCGCGCCACGCGTCCATGCCGCGCCGCGTGCCGACTGCGACCATGTCGAACCCCTGCGGCAGCCGCACCTCCACCGCCCAAGGCTGGCCCCGCTGCCAGCCATTCGCGGCCAGGTAATTCGCCGCCGAGGCCAGTGCATCCGACGGGTCCGCACCCCAGACATCGCGCCGCCCGTCTCCGGTGAAATCCACCGCATGCGCCAGATAGCTTGAGGGCATGAACTGCGTGTGGCCCATGGCCCCGGCCCAGGACCCGGTCATGCGCGCGGGGGTGACCTCGCCCGCCTGCACGATCTTCAGTGCGGCAATCAACTCCTGCTCAAAGAACCCCGCGCGGCGCCCGTCGCGCGCCAGCGTGGCAAGCGTGCTCAGCGTCGGCGTGGACCCGCGCGCGGCGCCATAGCTGCTTTCCAGCCCCCAGACCGCGACCACCACTTCGGGCGACACGCCGAAGCGCGCCTCGATCCGGTCCAGCAAACCCGCGTGCTGCGTCATCAACCGCCGCCCTTCGGCAATGCGCCCGGTCGTCACCGCACCGTCCAGATAATCCCAAATCCGTGTGGAGAATTCCGACTGTGCCCGGTCCAGCCGCACCGTTCCGGGCAGATGCGTCACCCCCGCCATCGCCGAATCAAAGGTCCCCGCCGCCACGCCCGCGTCGAGCGCGCGCGCCCGGAACGACGTTACCCAGGCCCCGAAGCTTGCTTCTCGCTGCGCTGCCGCCATCCCTGCGGGGCGCGCTTCGGGCCGGGGCGAGCGGTCCACATTGGCGCCCACGCACCCGGGGAAAAGTGCCAGTACCACAACCATCACGCGCCACATCCCGTCCACCCTTGTGCCCACACCTCCTGTGCTCCCTTACACTGCCCGAAGCTGCTTCATCTTGCCAGAAATACTCCGGGGGAGGCCCGCGCTTGCGCGGGACGGGGGCAGCGCCCCCACCCGCCCTCAGTCCCGGAACACCCGCCAGGCCAACGCCACCCGCGCCGCCGCGGTGATCAGGCACAGCGCACCGAATATCCAGGCCATGGGCGCAAACCATGCCGGAAACAGGCACAGTGCCATGAAAAACAGGATCGTTTCCGTCCCCTCCAGCAACCCGCCGGTGAAGTAGAGCGACTTGTTCTCTTGCCCGGCGCTGGACAGGCGCGCTTTCTCGGCCAGCACGGCATAGCCCAGAAACGAGCCTCCGTTGACATAGAAGCTCAGCAGCAGGAACGCCCCGGCGACTCCGTTCGCGCCCGGATCAACGATGACGAATGCCAGCGGGATCGCGGCGTAGAACACATAATCCGCGACGATGTCCAGATAGCCGCCGAAGTTCGTAACCCCCCGGACGCGCGCAACCGCCCCGTCCAGCCCGTCCGCCAGCCGCGAGCCCAGGACCAGCGCGAGCGCGAGCCAGAACAGCCCCGCCAGGATCGCGCCCGCCGCCGCCAGACCCAGCGCCAGCCCGATCAGTGTGACCGCATTCGCCGAAATCCCATGGCGGGCCATGCGGCTGCCCATGCGGTTGAGCGGTGGATCGATATAGGGGCGGATATGAGGGTCGAGCATGAATTTCCGTTCCGGGGGCTATGACACGCTACTCCAGTTCGCCCCCGGGGCGGAACAGGTTTCATGCCCCTGTTCACTTTTCGGTTGGAAATGAAACGCTGCGCTTGCCCTGACGTATCGGACCTGCCTTCTGGTGGCATCTGACTTCAAGGAGAATTTCCGCATGCTTCGCCATATTGCTCCGATCACGCTGGTTGCCGCGCTCTCGCTGCCCCTGCCCGCGCTGGCCGACCCGGACCCCGCCGACTGGGGTGCGGTCCTGTCCGAAGCCCGGGGCCAGACCGTATTCTGGAATGCCTGGGGCGGCGATCCGCGCATCAACGCTTTCATCGAGCAGGTGGGCGACATGCTCGAGGACCGCCACGGAGTCCGGCTGACCCATGTCCGGCTGGCCGATACCGCCGATGCTGTGACCCGCGTGGTGGCCGAACGCAGCGCCGGGCGCGACAGTGGCGGCGCGGTCGATGTCATCTGGATCAACGGCGCGAATTTCGTGTCGATGAAGGACAATGACCTGCTGTTCGGCCCCTTTGCAGAGGCGCTGCCGAACTGGCGTTATGTGGACACCGAGGCCAATCCGGCGGTGCTGACGGATTTCACCGTGCCGGTCGATGGCCTTGGCGCGCCCTGGGCGATGTTCCGCATGGTGTTCGAGTACGACAGCGCGGCGGTGTCGGAACCCCCGCGGTCGCTGGACGCGTTGCGCAACTGGATCGCCGCCAATCCGGGGCGCTTCACTTATCCGCAGCCGCCCGATTTTCTGGGCACAAGTTTCCTGAAACAGGCCATGTGGGGGCTGGTCGACGACCCTGCGGTGCTGATGGGTCCTACCGATGCGGTGGACTATGACGCCGTGACCGCGCCGCTCTGGGCATACCTGGACGAGATCACGCCGAACCTGTGGCGGCAGGGGCGCGCCTATCCAGCCAATGAACCCGCGCTGGGCCAGCTTCTGGCGGATGGCGAGATCGACATCGGTTTTGCCTTCAACCCCGGGCGCGCCTCGGCCGCGATCGCCGATGGTGAGTTGCCCGGCACGATCCGCACCTTTGTGTTCGAACAGGGCACGCTGGGCAATTCGTCCTACCTGTCGATCCCCTATAACGCGGCCAACAAGGCCGGCGCGCTGGTGTTGGCGAACCTGATCCTCGACCCCGAGGTGCAGGCGCTGGCGCAAGACCCCGATGTGCTGGGCTTCCAAACAGTTCTGGGAATGCACCTGCTGGACAACGAGGACCGCGCCCGGTTCGAGGCGCTGGAGCTTGGCATCGCCACCCTTCCGCCGCAAGACATGGGCATCGCGCTGGACGAGCCGCACCCAAGCTGGATGACGCAACTGGCCGAGGACTGGGTCACCCGCTACGGCATCGCCGACTGACGCTCGTGCCCGTGCGCGCGACAACCGGCGCCCGGCCACCGGGCGCGGTGGCGCTGTTTCCGCCGCTGACGGTCCTGCTGCTGGCGGGGCCGGTGCTGGCGGGGGTGGCGGGGGTGCTGCTGCCCGCCTTCGGGTTCATGCCGGCGCTGGGCGGCCACGCGCTGTCGCTGGACCCGTGGCGGGCGCTCTGGGCATGGCCGGGGCTGGCGGCGGCGGTGCGGCTGTCGGTGGTGACGGGGCTGGCGGCGACGGCGATTTCGCTCGCGATCACGCTGCTGATCGTTGCCGCCTGGCACGGCACGCGCAGCTTTGCGCTGGTCACCCGCGCGCTGTCGCCGCTGCTGTCGCTGCCCCATGCGGCGGCGGCCTTCGGGCTGGCGTTCCTGATCGCGCCTTCGGGCTGGATCGCGCGGGCGCTGTCGCCCTGGGCCACCGGCTGGGACCGCCCCCCCGATTTCCTGAGCGTGAATGACCCCGCCGGGCTGGCACTGATTGCCGGACTGGTGATCAAGGAAATTCCGTTTCTGCTGCTGATGACGCTGGCCGCGCTGGGGCAGGTCGATGCCACGCGCTCGGCGCTGGTGGCGCGGACGATGGGCTATGGTCGGGTCAGCGGCTGGATGAAGGCTGTGGCACCCCGGGTTTATGCCCAGATCCGGCTACCGGTCTTTGCGGTGCTGGCCTATTCCATGTCGGTGGTGGATGTGGCGCTGATCCTTGGCCCCACGCGCCCGCCCACGCTGGCGGTACAGATCGTGGACTGGATGAACCGCCCCGACCTGTCGCACCGCTTCACCGCCGCCGCCGGGGCTGCGCTGCAACTGGCGCTGGTGGTCGGCATTCTGGCGCTGTGGTTCGCGGGCGAGCGGCTGGCGGGGGCGCTGGGGCGCTGCTGGGCCACAGGGGGGGCCCGCGGGCGCAGGCTGGATCCGGTGTTGCGCCCGCTGGCGCTGGTGCTGGCTGGTATCAGTGCGGGGGCGGTGTTTCTTGGGCTGGCGGGGCTGGCGATCTGGTCGGTGGCGGGGATGTGGCGGTTTCCGGACCTGATCCCCGAAAGCTTCAGCCTGCGCCACTGGCAGGGTCAGGCGCGGGGCCTTGGCGCGGCGGTGCAGGTGACGGCGCTGATCGGCGTGGCGTCAACGTTGGCCGCGCTGGTGCTGGCCGTGGGGTGCCTGGAGCGCGAATTCCGCATCCGGCGACCTACCGACCGGCGACTGTCGGCGCTGATCTATCTGCCGCTGATCGTGCCGCAGGTGGCGTTCCTGCCGGGCCTGACGACGTTGGCGCTGGTGGCGGGGGTCGGCGGCACGGTGGCGGCGGTTGCGGTGGCGCATCTGGTATTCGTGCTGCCCTATGTGTTTCTGGCGCTGTCGGATCCGTGGCGGGCATGGGACACGCGTTGCGCCACGGTAGGCCACAGCCTTGGCGCCGGGCCGAACCGGGTGCTGTGGGCGATCCGCCTGCCGATGCTGACCCGGGCGCTGCTGATCGCCGCCGCCGTGGGCTTTGCCACATCTGTCGCGCAATACCTGCCCACGCTGCTGGTGGGCGCGGGCCGCGTGGCCACACTGACCACCGAAGCGGTGGCGCTGGCTGCGAGCGGCAACCGGCGGCTGATCGGGGTCTGGGCGGTGATGCAGATGGCGCTCCCCTTCACCGTGTTCGCGCTGGCGCTGGGGTTGCCCGCGCTGATCTTTGCCCGCCGCCGGGGAATGGCACCATGACGCTGGAACTGGACCGCATCACCATCGCCCGCGACGGCGCGCCACTGGTCAGCCTGTCGGCGCGGATCGAACCGGGGCAGGTGCTGACCCTGATGGGCCCGTCAGGGTGTGGGAAGTCCACGCTTCTGGCCGCGATAATCGGCGCGCTGCCGCCTGTGTTTGCGCTGTCGGGGCGGATACTGCTGGAGGGGCGCGACGTGACCGCCCTGCCGATAGAGCACCGCCGTATCGGCATTCTGTTTCAGGAAGCAACGCTGTTCCCGCATCTGAGTGTGGCGGGAAACCTCGCCTTCGCGCAGCCGCGCCGCACCCCGGACCGGGGCGCGCGCATCGACGAGGCACTGGCCGAGGCCGGGCTTGAAGGGTTCGGCCCACGCGATCCGGCCACGCTGTCGGGCGGTCAACGGGCGCGGGTTGCGCTGATGCGCACATTGCTGGCCGAGCCACGCGCACTGCTGCTGGACGAGCCGTTTTCGGGACTCGATACCGACCGGCGCGCCCGCATCCGCGACTTCGTGTTCCAGCGCGCGCGCGAACGCGGCCTGCCGGTCCTGCTGGTCACCCATGACGCCGAAGATGCCCGCGCCGCAGGCGGGCACGTGCTGGGTGTGGATGGTTTGGAAACAGACTTGTGAAGCCGCGCGCCCCACGGCCGGTTCCGCTGGCCTGAGACGCTGAAATCAGGTTAGGCTTCGCACCATCGCGAGGCAAATGAACGGAGGCGCGTCGGTGCGCATGTGGGTAACGGCACTCTTCGGATTGGCCCTTGTGGCGCTGGCCGCTTGGGCGGGCTGGCGTTACGTCTCGGCGCCGCCCAGTCTGGACGCTGACGCGCGTGCCGCCCTCTATGAGGACCCGCTGCCCGTGCCGCAAACGGGAATGCGCGTCTTTCACCTCGGCCACAGCCTTGTGGGGCGCGACATGCCCGCGATGGTCGCGCAACTGGCCGCTGCCGCCGGGATCGACGGCCACAGCCATCACAGCCAGCTTGGCTGGGGCACCAGCCTGCGTGAACACTGGGACCCGGCGCTGCCCATCAACGGGTTCGAGGTTGAAAACAACCACCCCCGTTACCGCGACGCCCACGCCG
>SKKS01000063.1 GCA_007123625.1 Paracoccaceae bacterium | reverse complement strand
CGGCAACGACACGGTGGTCGGGGGCCCGGGCGACGACACGATCTTCTTCGGCCCGGGCATCAACATGATCGACGGCGGCGGTGGCGTCGACACGCTCGATTTCGGGATGGTCGAAACGCCGCTGGTCACCAACGCGGACTCGTCCCTGTTCGGACAGCGCGCCGGTGTCAGCTATCAATACATCGAAGGGGGGCCGGCGGACGACTGGGGATTTCATCAGGCCAGCCGAAGAGACGCAGAGGGGAGCGCGGTCGACGTAGATTACAGTGAGTTCATCCGCATCGACGGGATCGAGCGCGTGCTGATGACCGAGGCTTCGGACAGGTTGAGCATCGACGTTCGCGGCCCCGAGAAGAGAGCCAAGTTGCCCGAGGTCTTCGACATGCGGGGCGGCGACGACACGGCGTTCGTCACCTTGGCCTATGCAGCGACCGAGGAACGCGGTCTGACCCTGCGCACCGGGCCGGGCGACAACGTCGTGCACATCAACGTCCACGGTGCCGAGACCGACGACTGGTCGAACGTCGTGATCGCAGGCGGGCCGGGCCGGAACGGGCTGGTGGTGGATGCCGATTTCGACCTGTCGAAGCCCGTGGGCGAGCAGGGCGCGCTGGGGGCGATGATCACCGGGTTTCAGGACCTGCGGGCAGGCAGGGAGAGTTTCCAGGAGGCGATCCCCGAGGCCGAAGGTGGCGGTTTCCGCAGCATCCCGATGACTTACCGCCTGGTCGGAGACGACCGCGACAACCGCATCGAGGGCCATCGCAATGACGACATCCTGATCGGCGGTGGCGGCAACAACGTGCTGATCGGCGGTGGCGGCAACAACCTGTTCGTCGGCGGGCCCGGCGCGGACGAGATGATCGGCGGCGAAGGCAACGACACCGTCAGCTACGAAGGCGCGGCGACCGCGGTCTTCATCGACCTCGACTTTCACGGCGACGGTATCGGCCGCGGCTTCCGGGGCGATGCGCAGGGCGACGTGCTGCGCGACATCGAGAATATCATCGGCTCGCAGCACGACGACATCCTGATCGGGCGAGCGGGCGTCGCCAACCGGCTGGAGGGCAACAGCGGCAATAACCGGCTGATGGCCAAGGGCTACAACGATACGCTGATCGGCGGCGACGGCGACGACCTGCTGGCCGCAGGCGGGCCGATCTCTGCCGGGACGCCGATGAACAACACCTACGACGGCGGCGAGGGCTTCGACATCCTCGCCTTGCAGGTCTTTGCACCCCAGACGATCGTGGGAGCCACACTAAGCGGTGGCGAGGCGACCTACACGTACAACGATGGCACGGGCGGTATTTTGGGGTCCTTCGAGGAAATCACCAAGTCCAGGAATGTCACCGTCAAGATTCGCTACGAACGGACCGGCCATGTAAAGGTGACGCTGGAGGAGGATGGCAGCGGAATCGTCGAATACTGGCGGGACGACGCCAGCGACCGGATCGAGGCTGTCGGGTTCAGGGGCACCGCGTCCTACTCCGATCGCGCCGACGCCACAGTATTTAACCCTACCCCTCGTTACTTCGAGGAGACCGTGAGTTTCGACTACAACTTCTCCCCCAAGCCGCTGCACGATATCCTTGGCGATAACATCGTTTTCAACATGACCGGCAGCAACGCCAACGGCTCCGGCGAGATCACGACCGTCCCGGACAATATCCACGCATCCATCAGGGGCGGGCTCTACGACACCGAGGAATTCTTCAACATCGAGGGGCTGATCGGCACTGTCGGCAATGACGTCCTGCAGGGCAACAGCCAGACCAACGCGCTTTACGGCAACGGCGGGGCGAACCTGATCATGGGCGGCGGCGACGGCAACCTGCTGGGCTTCGGCGAGGGCCAGCGGCTGGTCGACGTGTTCTCGTTTCCGGGCAGCAGCGGCTCACTGGCTCCGGGTGCTTCGCCCTTCGTCTACCGGACGCTGGAACAACGGCTGGCGCTGATGGACCCCTACGGCATGCATGCGACGGACAACATCGGCAACGACGTCACGCCGGTGGGGAAGATCATCCTCAACGCCGCGGGCGCGACACAGGACATCGGCTCGTTCCTCTGGGGCCAGGGCCACGACAACACGCTGGACATGCGTTTCGACCGCGGCATCAGCTTCCTGCCCGACCGATCGACGAACTACGCGGTGGTCGATCTGGACATCGCCAGTGCCGACGCGCCCAACAACAGCTTCACCGGCGAGCGGGTCATGTACGGCCGCGCCGAATGGCGCGACGAGGGCGGCGATCTGCTGACCCATGCCACCACCTTCGGTGTGCACAACGTCATCGGCTCGCAGATGGCCGACACGATTCGCGGCGACCGGGCCGACAACTTTATCGAGGGGATGGACGGCGGCGACTGGATGGACGGACGCGGCGGCACCAACACGCTGGCTTTCGAACGCGCGCCGGAGGGCGTGACGCTGAACATGGTGGCTGACGGGCCAGACGGGCTGATCCTCGACAACCGGCGCAACGGGTTCGAGGGCGCGGGCCATGCGGCGGGCGACTACGCGGTCAACTTCCAGCGCTTCACGCTGTCGGATCACGCCGATCTGGTGCTGATCGGGGCACAGACGCCGGTCGAGAGGACGGCGGTTGAATTCGGTGGCGCGCGCAGCGCCGAGGTGCCGGTCGCGACGCTGGCCACCAACGACCGGCTGTTCTTCGACCTGGGCGAGGGCGACGATCATCTGGAGATCACGGGCGGACCCCGGATCGAGGCGCGGCTGGGTGCGGGCAACGACACTGCCACCATCGCCGGGCCGGGGCACCGCATCTTCGGCGGCGCGGGCGACGATGTCTTTACGCTGATCGACGCGCCGTCCGGGCAGCTCACCGACTATTCCAGCGCCGCGCGCACAACGCAGATCGATGGCGGCAGAGGCGCAGACACCGTGATCCTTGACGGCGATCACTTCACCGGCGTGACGGTGACCGCGAACGGCGCCATCGTCACGCAAGCCTCGCTGCACGGCATCGATGGCAATGCGACCACCGCCGAGAAGGTCGGGCTTGTTGCCGCCTCGCAGGACATCCGCTACGATCTGCGCAGCATCGAGTTTCTGGAAGTGGGCGGCGAACGCTTCCGCCTCGACCCGCGCAAGCCCGAGGTCGGCGCCGATCGCACGCTGACAATTCTGGAGGACGCGCGCGCGCCCTTCGCACTCGACGCCCGCGCGACGCAGCCCGAGCTTGACGCCGGCACCGTGTTCCGCGTGGTCGCTCTGCCGGACGGCGCCAAGGTCCTGCGCCCCGACGACATCCCGCTGTCCGTTGGCGACAGCTTCGCTGCCGCCGATCTGGACGCCCTGCGCGCCTTGCCGGGGCAGGACTACACCCAGGCGCCGCAATCCTTCGCCTATGCCGAAGACGTTGCGGACGCGTCTGAGCGCACCGTCCCGCTACCCGCCGCGCCGCCGATCCCCGGCATCTCGCTTGGCCTCGACGCCCCGGCAGACCCGCTGGGCGCGCCGCTGACGATCACCCTCACCGAATTGCCCGACCACGGCACTGTCTTCTACCGCGCGCCGCTGCCAGAATTCGCCGAGCTTGGCCTGACACTGATGATCGAGGTGCCGGTCAATCTGGGCGACAGCGTGACGCCTGATCAACTCGTCGGCCTTTATTTCCAGCCCGAGCAGGACGCCAATGGACCCGCCGGCGCCTTCGCCTACCGTGTCGATCACGGCGAAGGTCTGAGCGCCCTGCCCGACCTGCCGCTGGCTTTTGCCGACGGGCTTGACCCGACCGATTTCGACGGCTCGGCCAGCCAGCGGATCGAGATCGACATTACCCCGGTCGATGACGCGCCGCGCGTCGCGCGCCTGCTGTTTCCCATGTCACCGGGCGGCACGCTGAACGGCACCATCGCCGCCACCGACCCCGAGGGTGACCCCTTCGTGCTGGAACTGATCGACGCCCCCGGCCGCGGCACCCTCGATCTCGCCCCCGACGGCAGCTTCCGCTACATCCAGACTGCGGCCATCGACTTCGCAGGCGCCGAATTCGTCGAAGAGGTCTTCACCGTCCGCGCCGTACAGACTGAAGACGGCCTTGCCTCGGTCGCGCGCCCGCAGACCATCCGCATCGTCAACCCCGAGTTCCTGAAGCCCATCGTCTTCGACCCAAGCCGCCCGGACGTGTTTTTCGAGGCGGACGGCACGCCGGTCAAGCTGGGGGGGCTGGGCACCGACGACCTGATCATCGGCGCCGACGGGGTCAACAATGAACTTTTTGGCTTCGGCGGCAACAACATCCTGCGCGGGATCGGTGGCAACAACCGGCTTTACGGCGGCCCCGGTGACGACCGGCTGGAAGGCGGCACCGGCAATGACATCCTCGAAGGCGGTCCGGGCGACGACCTTCTGTTCGGTGGTGGTGGCTACAACACCGCGCTCTTTTCCGGCAATCAGGCGGACTATGACATCGCCACCGACCCCGATACCGGCGTCACGAACGTTACCGATACCCGCGACCTACCGGACAACGACGGCAGCGACCGGCTGGAAGGCATCCAGCGGCTGCGCTTCGCCGATGGCGACCACCTGCTTGACCCCGACGCGTCCCCGCCACTGATCGCCGTCGCCGGTACCGCAACCGACCGCATCGGCACCCCGCTGAGCGGCGTCGAGGTGACACTGTCAATGCCGGGCAGCCCGGATGCCACCGATACCACCGATGCCCTGGGCGCATTCACCTTCACCGGGCTGATCCAGGCGGAGGGAACCGTGGATGCCGTGCATGACTACACGCCCGGCAATCCGCGCATCACCGCAGGCGATGCGCTGGACGTGCTGCGTATGGCGGTGGGGCTGACACCCTCGTTCGGCGCCGCCGAGCCCCTGGATTTCATCGCCGCCGATATCAACCGGGACGGCCAGATCACGGCGGTTGATGCACTCGAGGTGCTGCGCGCGGCAGTGGGCCTGTCCAGCCCGGACGGACCGCAATGGGTCTTTGTGGACAGCAGAGCCGAATTTGACGAGATGACCCGCAGCAACGTGATTTATGACACTGGCATAGACCTTGCCACCTACCCCCCCGACACCCCGCTGGACATGACCGCCATCCTGCTGGGCAGCTTCACCGACCATGTGTGAGGCGGAGCGCAGCGCATCCCCGGCGGTCGAGCGCTTCAGGATCGCTGCCAGATCCAACTCCGCCGCAAGACCAGTTGCGCGCGGTGAGTCAGATGAATTCAGCGCGTGCGAATGCCGACGAACGACGTTTCCGGCGCAACCTCGGACGCGCGTTTGGCTGTCACATCCCGGCAGGTAGTACGGCTGTTTTCTGAACAGCTGCGGCTTGAATTCGTGCCAGTCCTTCATCGCCTGCAAGGGCGACTGGTCGCCGAGGGCTGACTGCAGGATCTGCTGGTTGTAGAGCCAGACGTAGCGATGCAGCGTGGTTTCCAGTTCCTCGCCAGACCGGAAGTGGTGGCTTTGAAGCACCGCCTCGTTCCGGCCGTTGAAGCGCTCGCCCATGCCGTTGGTCTGGGGCGATTTCGGCGGGGTCAGGCGGTGCTCGATGCCCAATTCGGTGCCGCTCCTGGCGCGGGAAGCGATGGGTCTCGGCCTTGAAGGTCGCAGTGACAACGGACCATAGCCTCGCGCCGCGCCGAAGACGCTTCCCGCCGATGGCGGCATCGACATAGGTCGGGCCGGTAACAGGGGTCGCGCGGTTGAAGCCTTCACCCCCCTTTACGGGTGCCACCTCTGTGCGAAGCCAACCTGTCGCGCCCAGCCATGGAGTCCGACTCAGAATGGTTTGATTGATTTCAGCCACTTGCGATGAATCGGGTGATACGCCGGATGTGGGCGATCAGCACCGAGGCTCCGGCGCTCTCGATGGATTCTCCCAATCCTTCGCCAGTCGGCGGCACCGGCCAAGCCATGCGAAGATGCGCTCGCACACCCATCTTCGGGGGAGCACCGCGACTCCCCCGGCGGTGTCGGAGCGCTTGACGATCCGCAGCGTCCAGTGCCCGAGGGGGACAAGGGCGTCGTGATCTCCGTTCTGCTTTGCAACCGAACAGAACCACAACCTCCTGAATTCACCCAGCTCATTTCCGATCAGGCTCTTAGCCCTCCAGCCGCGTCAGGTCCGCCACCCGCAGGCAGGCCGCGCGGATGCGGTGCAGGAGGTTCAGCCGGTTGCGGCGCAGGATCTGGTTGTCGGCGTTGATCTGCACCGCCTCAAAGAACGCGTCGATGGGCGCGCGCAGGCGGGCCATGGCGGCCATGGCGGCGGCGAAATCCTCCGAGGCCATGGCGGGGGCGATCGCGGCCTCGGCCTCGTCCAGCGCGGCGAAAATGGCGGCTTCCTCGGGCGTCTCGGCCAGTTTGGGGTCGGGGCCGAAGGAGTATTCGACGCCGTCCTTCGCCTCGGCCTGCGTCAGGATGTTGTTGGCGCGTTTGAAGCCCTGCAGCAGGTTTTCGCCGTCGTCGGTTTTCAGGAAGGCGCTGAGGGCCTCGGCGCGTTTGACGAGAAGGGTGAGATCGTCGTTGCCGGGCATGGCGAGGCAGGCGTCGATCACGTCATGGCGGATGCCCTGATCGCGGAGATGGACCTTGAGGCGGT
>SKKS01000404.1 GCA_007123625.1 Paracoccaceae bacterium | reverse complement strand
GTGAAGTAGCCGCCGACCTCCCACAGGGCCGAGCCGTCCTCAACCTCGAACACGCCGACGCCGCTGGGCGCCGGGTCCATGTCCTCCATCGCAGCGCCCAGGGACTGGGCGTTCGCGGCATCGGGCAGTGTGGTCAGCGCTGAATAGGTCGGCATGCAGGCAGGTCCCGGAGACTGGAGGAAAGCGACAGGGCGCCGTGCCGCGCACAGCCGCCGTGCCCGGCGATACCTGTGTCATCCGCGCGGGTCAAGCGCGGCTGTGGGGCGCGGACCGCTGCCCCACGGAAACAACGCGATGAGGGCACGCGCGAGACAGAGGGCCGCGCCGCCTGCGGCCTGCCCCTGCCGTTCGGCGCCCTGCGCCCTCTGCGCGCGCGGCAACGCGCGGCGCTGCCCGGCCCAACCGGCGCGGGGCCCGCAAGGGCTCCGCCGACGGGCGGGAGCACCGGTCAGACCAAATGCCCGCCCTTCCGCGTTGACCACCGCACGATTTCAAGGAATCGACGCGACGTCGGATCTGGTGCCCCGTATCGCTGCGGCGCATGCGGTCAGCTGGCGCGCCCCGGCGGCGCAACAGCACGTTTGCTCAGGCGTTCAGGCCGATAGGGCAGGTCACGCCGGTGCCACCGATGCCACAGTACCCGGCCGGGTTCTTCGACAGGTACTGTTGATGATACTCCTCGGCGTGGAAGAATTCGCGCGCAGGGGCCACTTCGGTGGTGATCGCGCCGTAGCCTGCGGCGCATAGCGTCTGGTTATAAGCCTCACGGCTGGCCTGGGCGGCAGCCGCCTGATCCGCGTCATAGGTATAGAGCGCCGAGCGGTATTGCGTGCCCCGGTCGTTGCCCTGCCGCATGCCCTGGGTCGGGTCATGGCCTTCCCAGAACAGGCGCAAAAGGTCGTCATAGGACAGGACTGCGGGGTCGAAGACGATGTGGACCACCTCGGTGTGTCCGGTCCGGCCCGAACACACCTCGTCATAGGTCGGGTTCGGGGTGAACCCGCCCGCGTAGCCTGAGCGGGTCAGCCAGACGCCGGGTGTTTTCCAGAAAATGCGCTCGACCCCCCAGAAACAGCCCATGCCGACCATCGCCTGCGCCATGCCCTTGGGCACCGGTGCCGACAGCGGGCGGTCGAAGACGTGGTGGCGTTCGGCGGTGGGGATGGGGTCTGGGCGCCCTGGCAGGGCGTCCTCGGGGCGGATCATCTCGGCGGGTTTCGACAGGAAAGAGAACATGGCGGAATCCTTTACGGTTTGGAGAACAACATAGGCAGGTTCGGCGCCATCGCAAGCGCGGCGAGTCGGTGTGACCGGTTCTCCCGCCCGCCGACGGAACCCTTGCGGGCCCCGCGCCGGTTGGGCCGGGCGCGTGCGCGCACACGCGGTTCGGGGGCGCTGCCCCCATCGCAGCAGAGCTGCGATTCCCCAGGAGTATTTGGGGCAAGATGAAGATGCACAGGGGGTCGCACGTCAAGTGTGCGGTTCTTCAGGAAATCGGGGGGGCAACTGAGGCGCAGGCGGCATACGCGTCCCGGCGCAAGGGGAGCAGCGCGGCGGCTTGGCCGACCACAGCATAGAAGATGATCATGGGACCTTGCATCTACATGAAACTTTGCGGGTCGATGTCGATGCTCAGCCGCAACTCTGCGGGCAGGCGATGCGGCGCGATCCAGGCGCGCAGAGCGCCCTGCAGCCGCGCGCCCTTGGCGGCCTTGACCAGCAGCCGCACCCGGTGCCGCCCGCGGATACGCGCGACAGGCGCGGGCGCGGGGCCCCAGACCTCGGCCCCGATGGCGCGCAGGGGTGCTGCGTTCAGCGCCAGTTTCTGGCCCATGTCGAAGGCATCTTCCAGCCGGGGCGACGACAGGATGATCCCCGCCAGCCGCCCGTAGGGTGGCATTCCCGCGCCTCGACGCGCCGCCGCCTCGGCCCGCCAGAAGCCTTCGTCATCGCCGCCCAGGATCGCCCGGATCACCGGATGGTCGGGCTGGCTTGTCTGTACGAGTGCCAGTCCAGGCTGGCCCGCGCGCCCTGCCCGTCCCGCCACCTGGCGCACCAGCTGAAAGCACCGCTCGGCCGCGCGCAGGTCCGACCCCTGAAGCCCGAGATCCGCATCGATCACCCCCACCAGCGTCAGATGTGGAAAGTTGTGCCCCTTGGCCACCAGCTGCGTGCCGATTATGATGTCGGCATCGCCCGCTGCAATCGCGCCCACCTGCGCCTTGAGCGCGCGCGCGGACGCGAACAGGTCCGACGACAGTACCGCCACCCGCGCCTGGGGGAACACCGCGGTGGCCTCTTCGGCCAGCCGTTCCACGCCGGGGCCGATGGCGGCCAGCCGGTCCTCTGCCCCGCAGGCCGGGCAGACGGCGGGCATGGGTTTTGTCGCGCCGCACTGGTGGCACATCAGTCGGTTCAGGAACCGGTGTTCGACCATCCGTGCGTCGCAATCGTCGCATCCGATCTGATGCCCGCAGGCGCGGCAGACCGTCACCGGCGCATAGCCGCGCCGGTTCAGGAACAGCAGCGCCTGTTCACCCGCCGCCACCCGCGCGTGCACCGCCCGCTCCAGCGTGGGCGATATCCAACGCCCCGAGGGCAGATCCTCGGCCCGCAGGTCGATGGCGCGCATTTCGGGCAGCACGCTGTCACCGAACCGCGCGGACAGGTCCATCCGCGCATACTTGCCGCTTTCGGCATTGGCCCAGGTTTCCAGCGATGGCGTGGCCGAGGCCAGTACCACCTGCGCGGCGCAATGACTGGCGCGCAGCACGGCCATGTCGCGCGCATTATAGAGCACGCCGTCTTCCTGCTTGTAGGAGCCGTCGTGTTCTTCATCGACCACGATCAGGCCCAGATCGCGGAACGGCAGGAACAGCGCCGAGCGCGCCCCCACGACAAACTGCGCGCCGCCCTGCCCCACCATCCGCCACAGCCGCCGCCGCTCGGTCTGGGTCACGCCGGAGTGCCACTCGCCGGGGCGCGCGCCGAATCGCGCCTCAACCCGGGTCAGGAACTCGGCGGTAAGCGCGATCTCGGGCAGCAGCACCAGCGCCTGACGCCCAAGCGCCAGACACTCGGCCACCGCTTCAAGATACACCTCGGTCTTGCCCGATCCGGTCACACCCTTGAGCATGGCCGCCCCGAAACAGGCTTGGGCCACACGCGCGCGCAGCGCGGCGGCGGCGGCGTCCTGTTCAGGGTTGAGCGCGGGACCCGGCCGAGCCGGGTCCAGGCGGGGAAACGGGCTGTCGCGCGGCACATCACATTCGACCAGCGCGCCCGCCGCCACCAGACCGCGCACCACACCGCCGCCCACACCCGCCGCCGCCGCCAGCTCGCCCGGCGCCAGCGCCGCGCCGCCGAAATCGTCATAGGCTGAAAGAACGCGGGCGCGGGACTCGGTCATCCGTCCGAGCAGGCTGTCGCCCCGACGCAGGAGCTTGCGCATCGACGGCCCGTCGCCCAGGCCCGGCGCCCGCGTAGCCAGCCGCAGCATCGCCGAAAGGGGGGTGAGCGTGTAGTCGGCGGCACGTTCCAGAAACATGCGCAACTCCGCGCGCAAGGGGGCGGCATCCAGCACCCGGATCACCGGGCGCAGCTTCGTCACCGGCAGGTTGCTTTCGCCCGGCCCCCAGACGACCCCCAGCACCCGGCGCGGGCCCAGCGGCACCTCGACCAGCGCGCCCAGCCAGCAGCCGCCTTCGGGCGCACGGTAATCCAGCGCCCGGTCAAGCGGTTGCGTGGTCAGCACCGCAAGCGGCGTACCTTCGTCAAAGAAATCAGGCGCCGGTCGGGCTGGCATGGGCTCCACGCGGATCGGTTGCGAACGGGGGTTTGCGGCTGCGGGCGCTTAGGGTATGACGCCCCCGCAAACCTGCTGCAAGCCAAAGGGGCCAGGCGATGAAATTCTTTGTCGATACTGCGGATACCGATGCGATCCGCGAACTCAATGAACTGGGCATGGTCGACGGGGTCACCACCAACCCCTCGCTGATCCTGAAGTCCGGCCGCGATATCCTTGAAGTCACAAAGGAAATCTGCGGGATCGTCGACGGCCCAGTATCCGCCGAAGTGGTGGCACTGGAAGCTGACAAGATGATCGCCGAAGGCCGCCGCCTGGCCGAGATCGCGCCCAACATCGCCGTAAAGCTGCCGCTGACCTGGGACGGGCTGAAGGCGTGCAAGGTGCTGTCGGGCGAGGGCAAGATGGTCAATGTGACGCTGTGCTTTTCCGCCAATCAGGCGCTGCTGGCCGCCAAGGCGGGCGCGACCTTCATCTCACCCTTCCTCGGGCGGCTCGATGACATCAACCTCGACGGAACCGAACTGATCGAAGACATTCGCGTGATCTACGACAATTACGGCTACGAGACGCAGATTCTGGCCGCTTCGATCCGCACCGTGAACCACGTGGCGGACGTGGCCCGCATCGGCGCCGATGTGATGACCGCGCCGCCCGAAGTGATCCGCAAACTGGCCAGCCATCCGCTGACCGATGCCGGTCTGGCAGCATTTATGAAGGATTGGGAAAAAACCGGTCAAAAAATTCTCTGACTTGCGCTATAGTGCCGGTCAACAAGAATACCTGAGGCAGAACCGGGGCAGTCATGGCAGCTAACACGAACGCGCGGGCAGTCGCGATCGAAGACGAAATGCGGGCGCGGATTATCGCCGATCCCGCAATGATCCTTGAGGATCGCGACCTCATGCGTGCCCTGGTGGGCGCGTCAGAAGCGCAGATGGGGCGCAATATCGTCGATTTGCGCGGGCTGGCCATGGAACGGCTGGAAGCGCGCCTTGACCGGCTGGAAGACGCGCATCGCGCGGTGATCGCGGCGGCCTATGACAACCTGTCGGGCACCAACCAGATCCACCGCGCGATCCTGCGCATGCTGGACCCCGACCAGTTCGAAGGATTCCTGCACACGCTGGGGCACGATGTGGCCGATATCCTGCGGGTCGATGCGATCCGGCTGGTACTGGAAAGCACCGAACGCGATGCCGACCCGGCGCTCAGCCGGATCGGGGACGTGCTGTGCGTGGTCGAACCCGGCTTCGTGGCCAGCTACATGGCGCAGGGTCGGCAGGCACCGCCACGCAATGTGGTGCTGCGCCAGAACATCCCCGCCACCGACCGGCTTTATGGGCCAGGGGCGGTGGACCTGCGCTCCGAGGCGCTGATGAAGCTCGACCTGGGGAAAGGCCGGATGACCGGGATGCTGGCCATGGGGTCCGAGGATCCGCACCTGTTCAAACCCGGACAAGGCACCGACCTGCTGGCGTTCTTCGCTGGCATCTTCGAGCGGTCCATGCGCCACTGGCTGTCATGACCCTCAGCCTGCCGCAGGCGCTGCGCGACGCGCTGGAACGCTGGTGCGCGCATCTGGCCGCGCTGGACGGCGCGGCGGACAATACCCTTGTGGCCTATCGCGCCGATGTGACCGGGTTCCTGGCCTTCTGGTGCGGGCATCGCGGCGGCCCGGTCGGCCCCGCAGCACTGGCCGAGGTCGGCATCAGCGACATGCGCGCCTGGATGGCCCGGGAACGCGCGCAGGGGAGCGGCGCGCGCACGCTGGCCCGCCGCGTTTCGGCGGTGCGCAGCTTCGCGCGCTGGGTCGCCGACCGCGAGGGGATCGACGTGACCGCGATCCTTTCGGCACGCAGCCCGCGCCACGGCCGCAGCCTGCCGCGCCCGGTGTCGGTGGATGCAGCGCGTGATATTCTGGCGACCGCGCCGCTGCAGCACCGCGACGACTGGCAGGGTCTGCGCGATGTAGCGGTGCTGACACTGTTGTGGGGGTGCGGGCTGCGCGTGTCGGAGGCGCTGTCACTGACCGGCGCCGATGCGCCGCTGGCCGAAACCCTGCGCATCACCGGCAAGGGCGGGCGTGAACGGCTGGTGCCCGTGCTGCCCGCCGCACGCGCCGCAACCGATGGCTACCTGCGCGCCTGCCCCTTCCCGGCGACACCGGCGACGCCGCTGTTCCGGGCCGCACGCGGCGGCGCGCTGGGCCGTCGGCAGGTCGCGCGCGTCATGGAGCAGTCCCGCATGCAGCTTGGGCTGCCGCCCTCGGCCACGCCGCACGCGTTGCGCCATTCGTTCGCGACGCACCTTCTGGCCTCGGGCGGCGACCTGCGCGTGATCCAGGAACTTCTGGGCCACGCCTCGCTGCAATCGACGCAGGTCTATGCCGCCGTGGACAGCACGCACCTTATGAAGGTCTATGCCGCTGCGCACCCGCGCGCCTGAAATCCCACGGGTCCGAGATTCCGCGTGCCTGGAATATTGCAGCCACCGGAGTTTTGCCCCACAAGGTTTTCATGAACCAGACCATCCGCGCCTACGCAGTCCATCTGTTTACCGCAACCGGCGCCGTGTTCGCCATGCTCGCGCTGCTCGAAGCGGTCAAGGGCGACTGGGCGATGATGTTCCTGTGGCTGGTAGTCGCCTTCATCGTCGATGGAATCGACGGCCCGCTCGCCCGGCGCTATCACGTCAAGAAGAACGCGCCGGTGATCGATGGCGGGCTTCTGGACCTGATCATCGACTACCTGACCTATGTGTTCATTCCCGCCTTCGCGCTGTTCCAGTCAGGGCTTCTGCCGGGCTGGACGGGATG
>SKKS01000068.1 GCA_007123625.1 Paracoccaceae bacterium | reverse complement strand
GGTGGCGACGGGCTGGAACAGGTCGAAGCGGGTTTCGGGGTCAGCCGCGACCTCCAGCTGGGCGCCGTCCAGCGCCCAGCCGCGCGCGGTGGCTTGCTCCGCCAGCATGGCACCATCGGGCAGCACATGGCCGCCGCTGACCCCTTGTGCACCCGCCCAAAGTCCATGCCCGTGCAGCCAGGGCGCGCCCGCACGGCGCCCCAGATGCAGGCCAAGCCGGATCAGCACCGCATTCGGGGCCGCATGCGGCCCGTCGTACCATGCGGCGTGTTCGCCCGTCGGGTCCGGGCCGGGGCGGACGTGGTCCAGCCGTGCCATCGGTACATCGGCCAGTTCCAGCCATGCCGCATCGACTCCCGCTGCCCCGGCGGCCTGCGCCACCGCATCCAGCAGCGGCACACCAGCGGGCAGGGTCAGCGCCACCGGCCGGGCCGTGCAGGGCAGCGCGCGGACCCGTTCCACCGCCACCGGGCCGGGGTGGGCCAGCGTGCGGATCATGGCGCGGGCCACTGCCCCCGGCGTTCCAGTTCCGCGCGGATCAGCTTTTTCGTGATCTTGCCATAGCCGGATTTCGGCAACGCGTCCCACACCACCACCGATTTCGGCAGCTTGTAGCGCGCAAGTTGCGGGGCGATGGCCGCGCGCACCGCGTCGGGGTCCAACGCGGCGCCCGGCTCGGGGACGACCACGGCCAATCCAACCTCGCCCCATTTGGCATCAGGGACGCCAAGGACCGCGCATTCGCTGACGCCGGGGATACGCAGGATCACTTCCTCGATCTCGCGCGGGTAGATGTTGGACCCGCCCGAAATATACATGTCCGACGCCCGCCCGGTCAGATAGACAAAGCCCTCGGCATCCATATGGCCCAGATCGCCGGTGCGGAACCAGCCTTCGCGGAAGCTTTTCGCGTTGGCCTCGGGATTGTCGAAATAGCCCGCGAACACCGCCGGGCCGATCACGCAGATCTCGCCGGTCTGGTCCGGGCCAAGGGCGCGGCCATCGTCGTCCTGTACCTGCACTTCCATTCCCGTGCGGGCAAAGCCACAGGTACCCAGACGCATCTGCGCGTCGTCGGCGTGGTGATGCACGGGCGGTAACACGGTGATATTTCCCGTGACCTCACCCAGCCCGAAATACTGCACCAGCACAGGGCCGAGCTTCTCCAACGCCCGGACCTGGTCAGCGCGATACATGGGCGCGCCTGCGTAGATGACATAGCGCAGGCTGGAATGGTCGAAACGCTCAACCGCCGCGTGTTCCACCAGCCGCTTGACGATGGTGGGCACGGTAAAGGCGTTGGTGATGCGCCAGTCCTGCACCAGTTGCCAGATTACATCCGGGTCAAAGCCGGTGCCGGGCGGCAGTACTGTCTTGATCCCTTTGGCCACCTGCCCCAGCAGATGCACACCCGCCCCGTGCGAAAGCGGCGCCACCACAAGCGAGGCATCGTCCGGCCCGCTGTCGGGCATCAGGTCGCACATGTGGTTGGTCAGCACGAAGGCCAGTTGCCCATGCGTCAGCACCGCCGCCTTGGGCCGCCCCGTGGTGCCCGAAGTGAAGAAGAACCACGCGGGCGTGTCCCGGTCCACGGCAACCGCATCGGGTGCAGCGCCCATATGCGCGGCCACCAACGCGTCGAAGTCGTTTTCGCCGCCGCCGATGGTGATGGTCACATCGACCAGCGCGGCGCAGGCGCGTGCGTGGTCGGGATAGCTTGCATGGACGATCAGCGCTTTCGGGCGTGCGGTTTCCGCCAGCCCCGCCAGTTCGGCAGGTGCCAGCCGATGGTTCGCCGGCACCCAGACCGCGCCCAGCCGCCAGCAGGCGAACATGGCTTCGATCATCTGGGTATTGTTCGACGAATGCACCAGCACCCGGTCGCCCTTGCCGATGCCCAGGCCCTGCAATCCGGCGGCACAGGCGGACGCGCGGGCCTCCAGCGCGGCCCAGGTGAATCGCTCCTCGCCCCAGACCAACGCCAGATCCGGGCCCAGCCGCCGCGCGGTCTGGGTCAACAGCGACGCAAGGTTCATGACCCGTGTGCTGACGGGCAGTGTGGTCATGCCACGCGCTCCAAGATGGAGCAGTAGTTCGCCACCGCGACGCCGCCCATGTTGAACACGCCCGCCGTGGTGGCGCCGGGGATCTGCATATCGCCGGCCTCGCCCGCCACCTGCATCGCGGCCATGACGTGCATGGACACGCCGGTGGCGCCGATGGGGTGGCCCTTGGACTTCAACCCGCCCGAGGGGTTCACCGGAAGCCGCCCGTCGCGCGCCACTACGCCGTCACGGATTGCGCGGTGCCCCTGCCCGCGGTCGGTCAGGCCCATCGCTTCGTATTCCAGCATTTCGGCGATGGTGAAGCAGTCGTGGGTTTCGACCAGCGCCAGATCATCGAGCGTCATGCCCGCCTGCGCCAACGCCCCCGCCCAGGCACGGCGCGCGCCCTCGAAGGCCAGCACATCGCGGCGCGACATGGCAAGGATATCATTGGCCTGCACCCGCGCGCGAAACCCGATGGCCCGGCGCGCGCCCGCCGCCGCCACCGGGGCCGCCAGAACCAGCACCGCCGCCCCGTCCGAGATCAGCGAACAGTCGGTGCGCCGCAGCGGTCCGGCCACGCGGGGGTTCTTCTCGGAAGGGGTGTTGCAGAAGTCGAAGCCGAAGTCCTTGCGCATGTGGGCATAGGGGTTGGCCATGCCGTTGGCGTGGTTCTTGGCCGCGATCATGGCCAGCGCGTCGGACTGGTCGCCATGGCGCTGGAAATAGCTGTGCGCGATCTGCCCGAAAAGCCCCGCAAAGCCGCCGTCGGCGGCGGCTTCCTCGGGGGTGTAGCTGGCGCCCAGCAGGATGTCGCCCACCTGTGCCGTGGGGGTGGCGGTCATCTTTTCGGCGCCGATGACCACCGCCACCTGACCGCGCCCGGCGTCCAGGAAATCAAGCGCCCCGTGCAGGGCCGCCGATCCGGTCGCGCAGGCGTTTTCGAACCGGACCGCAAGGGTGTGACGCAGACGCTCATCCCCCATCGCGACCAGCGCGGCCTGAAAATCCTGCTGCGAGAAGCCGTTGTTGAAAACGCCGACAAAGATGCCATCCACATCGTCGGCGCCGATGCCGGCATGCGCCAGCGCCTGCGGAAGCGCCTCGGCCATAAGCGATTCGGTGTCTGGCGCGTCGGATTTGCCAAAACGGGTATGCGCCCAACCGATGATCTGTGCACGGGTCATTGTGGCCTCCTCCCAAAGGTGTTTGCGCGCAATCCACCATAAATTCGCGGCCTTGCCTATAGGGTGCCGCGCTTTGGGCGTAACTATGCTATTTGCTGGGGCTGGGGCAAAGATGAGCGGATGATGCAGGCAAACGTGGATGCAGTGGTGATCGGGCGCAACGAGGGCGCGCGGCTGGGCAAGGCGATTGCCGCGCTGCGCGCCGATGTGCGCCGGGTGGTCTATGTGGACAGCGCGTCCTCGGATGACAGCGTGGCGGTGGCGCGGGCTGCGGGGGCGGATGCGGTGGTCGTTCTGTGCCCGCCGCTGAGCGCGGCGCGGGCGCGCAACGCAGGGCTGCGCGCGCTGGCGGATGATCCGCCCGCGTTCGTGCAACTGGTGGATGGCGATTGCGTGCTGGTGCCGGGCTGGATCGAAGCGGGTCGCACAGCACTTGCCGGGCGCGGCGATCTGGCCGCCGTCTTTGGCCGCGTGCGCGAAGAAGCGCCCGAGGCGTCGGTCTATAACCGCATGCAGGACCACGAATGGCACATGGTGGTGCGGGGCGGCGCCAGCTTTACCGGCGTGTTCCTGGGCCGGTTCACGCCCCTGCTGGAAACCGGCGGGTTCCGCGAGGACCTGATCGCGGGCGAAGAGGGCGAATTCTGCGACCGGCTGCGGGCGGGGGGGTGGCAGGTGGCGCCGCTGGACCGCGACATGGCCACACACGATCTGAACATGCACCGGCTGGCCCCGTTCTGGCGCCGCGCGGTGCGGGCGGGGCATTCCTTTGCGCAGGTGGCCAGCATCACGCCGGGCGCGTATCGGGCGGAGCGGATCCGGGCCTGGGGCTGGGCGGCGGTGTTGCCGGTGGTTGCGGTGGCGGGTGCGCTGTGGGTGACGCCACTGGCCGCGCTGGCGGTAGCGGCGCTTTACGCAGCCTCGGTCGCGCGCAATGCGCAGCGGCTGCACGGCGAAGGCTTCGGACCGCGCCATGCGTTGGGTGGGGCGTTGCTGCTGACTCTGTCGAAATTCGCCAACCTGCAAGGGATGATGACGTGGGCGGCGTGGCGGTTGCGCGGGCGCGGGCCGCAACTGATCGAATACAGGTAGGCCGGAGCGCAGCGGGTTTTCGGCAGGCCGCAGCGGCAGATCAGTTGGCGTTGGGCGATAGGGTTGTCGGCCATTGCAGATGCTGGCCGCCATCAGTGGCGATCATCTGCCCTGTGACCGATCGGGCCTCGATCAGGAACCCCAGCGCGGCGGTCACATCGGCTTCGGACGCGCCCCTGTTCAGCAGCGTGCCCGCGCGTTCCTGCGCAAACTCCTCGGCCGTCTGGTGGATCGAGCGCAGCGTCGGCCCGGGGCCGATCGCGTTCACGCGCACATGCGGCGCCAGCCCCTGCGCAGCGGTGCGTGTCAGCGTCCAAAGCGCGGATTTCGCCAGCGTATAGGTCATGAATTCAGGGTTCAGGCGCCAAACCCGCTGGTCGATGATGTTGACGACCAGCGCCTGGGCCATCGGCTCGCCCATGGCGTCGGGGACGGCGCGCGGGGCTTGCGCGGCGAAGTTCTGGGTCAGCACGAAGGGTGCGCGCAGGTTCGACAGCATATGCCGGTCCCAACTGTCGCGGGTGGCTGTGACCATGGTGTCATGCGCGAAGATCGAGGCATTGTTGACCAGCAGCGTCAGCGGACCGCCCAGCGCCGCCGCGGCCCGGTCAACCAGCGGCGCGATCTGCGCTTCCTCCAGCAGGTCGGCCTGCAAGGTTGCGCTGCGCCGCCCGGCCGAGGCGATCTCTGCGGCTGCGGATTCTGCTGATGCAGCGGAACGCGCGTAGTGCACCGCCACATCCCAGCCGCGCGCGCCAAGCCAAAGCGCCATTGCGCGGCCCAGCCTTCGCCCTGCGCCGGTCACAAGTGCCCGTCCCGCCATGTCCGCCCCTAGCCGCCGCGTATCACCAGAAACGCGATGTAGCCCGCATAAGCCAGAGACAAGGCTACGCCGACAGGCCGCGTGATCGGCGCCCCGCGCAGGATGAACGGCAACAACAGCAGCGAGCTTGCCGCCATGACCCACAGATCGACCCGCAGCATCGATTCCGGCACGGCGATGGGGCCGATCATGCCCGCCACGCCGATGATGCACAGCAAGTTGAAGATGTTCGACCCGATGATGTTGCCCATCGCGACACCAGACTCGCGGCGCCACGCGGCCAGCAGCGTCGTGGCCAGTTCCGGAAGCGATGTCCCCACCGCCACAAGCGTCAGCCCGATGACCGCGTCGCTGACGCCCAGCACGGTCGCAATATCCACGGCGCCCGCGACCAGCAGGTGCGCGCCCATAGGCAGGCCAAGCACGCCAAGGCCAAGAAACAGCGCCAGCTTCCAGCCAGGCATTGCCGGATCGGCGCCTTCCAGGTCTTCGGTATCCTCGGCCAGCGCGGGGGCTTCGGCGCGGATCGCGCGCGCGCGGCGCAGGTTGTCGCCCAGCATCAACCCCAGCCCCAGCAGCAGGGCCAGCGCCTGCCAGTGGTGGAACACGCCGCCCGCCGCAAGCGCCATGAACAGCACCGTGGCCAGGATCATGATCGCAAAATCGCGCCGCAACGCGCGGTCCACCGCCAGCGGCGCGATCAGCGCGGGCAGGCCCAGCACCAGCAGGATATTGGCGATATTGGACCCCACCACATTGCCCAGCGCCAGCCCGCCCGCGCCGATCCAGACCGCCTGGACCGAAACCACCAGTTCGGGCGCCGAGGTGCCAAAGGCCACCACCGTCATGCCCACCATCAGCGCCGGAATGCCCAGCCGGAGCGCCAGGTTGACCGCGCCACGCACCAGCAGGTCCCCGGCCACCAACAGCACCGCAAGCCCCGCAAGAACCTGCGCAAGATCGATCAGCATGGAAAATCCCCGAAGCGCCGCAGCGCGGTCAACTCTTGCACGAACAGGGTCCGGTTCCGATCCGGAAGCGCCCGCAGTCGGGGCATTTGCGCGGTCGGCCCAGCCGGGTCTGGTCGCGTTTGCCGATCTTGCGGTTGGGATTGATCCACCGCTGGACCGCGCCCATCACCACCATGAACACCAGAAACAGGGTGACGATCTTGACCAGCATCGGCTTAGCACCCGTAGCGCGCACGAAGCGCGCGTTCTTCGACCGTTGCCAGCGCATCGTTGATCATGCTCAGCCCGAAGCGGCGTAGCAGCGGGCGGCGCGGGCCATAGGGCATGAAGCGCAGCTTTTCGCCATAGAGCGCCTTCATCTTCGGCACCAGATGGTCGATCCCGTCAGCAAGTCCCGCGCTCACCGCCCGCGCACCGATACGGAACGAGCCGTCGAACAACTCCTCGTCCGCGTTCAGGCGCACACCGCGCCGCGCCTTCACCTGCTCGATGAAGGTTTCGTGGATCTGCG
>SKKS01000393.1 GCA_007123625.1 Paracoccaceae bacterium | reverse complement strand
GTAGCCGTCCTTGTCGCGGCGGCAGCCATCGCCGGAGAAGTAGTAGCCCTTGAACATCTCGAAATAGGTCGACACGAAGCGGTCGTGATCGCCCCAGACCGTGCGCATCTGGCCCGGCCAACTGTCGGCGATGCACAGCACGCCTTCGGCTGCGGTTTCCTTGATTTCCTTGCCGGATTCAGGCTCCAGTACCACCGGCTTCACCCCGAAGAACGGCTTGGTCGCCGATCCCGGCTTGGCGGCGATGGCGCCGGGCAAGGGTGTGATCAGGTGCCCGCCGGTTTCGGTCTGCCACCAGGTGTCGACGATGGGGCATTTGCCCTTGCCGACGTGGGTGTTGTACCAGTTCCAGGCTTCGGGATTGATCGGCTCGCCCACAGTGCCCAGCAGCCGCAGCGACGACAGGTCGTGCTTTTCGACCCAGTCCGGACCATGCGCCATCAGCGCTCGGATCGCCGTGGGAGCGGTGTAGAACTGGTTGACCTTGTGCTTGGCGCACACCTCCCAGAAGCGGCCGGCATCGGGATAGGTCGGTACACCCTCGAACATCAGCGTGGTGGCGCCGTTGGCCAGCGGACCATAGACGATATAGCTGTGACCCGTGACCCAGCCCACATCGGCGGTGCACCAGAACACATCACCGTCATGGTAATCAAATGTGTACTGGTGCGTCATGGCAGCATAGGCCAGATACCCGCCCGAGGTATGCACGACCCCCTTGGGCTTGCCGGTCGACCCCGACGTGTAAAGCACGAACAGCGGATCTTCGGCGCCCACTTCGGTATAGGCGCAATAAGGCGCAGCTTCGGCCATTTCGGCCTTGATGTCGATGTCGCGGCCCTGCACCCAGGTTGTCTGGTCGCCGGTGTGCTTGACCACGAAGCATTTGACCCTGTCGGAACAATCGGTCAGCGCCTTGTCGGTGTTCGATTTCAGCGGCGTGCGCCGCCCGCCGCGCGGGGCGGTGTCCGCGGTGATGACCGCCTTGGCTTCGGAATCGTTGATCCGGTTGGCCAGCGCATCGGGCGAGAAGCCACCGAACACCACCGAGTGAATGGCCCCGATGCGCGCGCAGGCCAGCATGGCATAGGCCGCTTCGGGGATCATGGGCATGTACAACACCACCCGGTCACCCTTGCCGATGCCGTGCTCCTTGAGCACATTGGCCATGCGGCTCGTGTGCTCCAGCAATTCCTTGTAGGTGATGTGCTGGGCGGGGGTTGCCGGGTCATCGGGCTCGAAGATGATCGCCGTCTGGTCGCCCCGGGTCACCACATGGCGGTCAATGCAGTTGGCGCTGACGTTCAGCGTGCCGTCCTCGAACCACTTGATGTCCACCTGGCCGAAATCGAAATTGACGTTCCTGACCTTGGTGAAGGGCTTGATCCAGTCGATCCGCCTGCCGTGCTTGGCCCAGAATGCCTCGGGGTTGTCGATCGACGCCTGGTACATCTTTTCGTAGCCTGCGGCGTCTATATGCGCACGGGCGATAAAATCATCCGATGCGGGCACAAGTGGTGTCTGAACGGTCTCTGACATGAATGCTCCTCCTGTCACGGGCGGAACACATGTATGGCATGCTGCTCCCCCGAATCCCGACGCGGTTTGTGGCCGCGCCATCCTTCCCTTGGGGAACCATAACACTTTCGTCAAAAAAAGTGTAACTCTTTTTTTCCAAACGATTTTCTTGTAAAATATTACTGGAAAATACTTGCCTTGTTGTAAATTGTTTTCTCTGATGCCGAAACGTCTTGATTTGAACACATTTCACCCGTGCGATCCGACGCGAGCCTGTCGGCCGAAGACCCGACCCGCGCGCGCGACTGGTGCGCGACTGGACCGGTGTGTGCCTTCAAGGTCAGGGTCCGCACCCCAGCCTCCGGCATTTCGGACCCACCGTCAGACCCCCTGAGCAAGTGATTCGCGCAGGCGCGCCGGGTCGGGAATCGGCAGCGCCGCCCGATTGTACCCGGGCGGCGCCATCAATCCAGCGGACGGATTTCCGCGCTTGTGCGCCTGTCCACGCAGACACTCAGAGCGGGTTGTCCACCCGGATCGTCACCACTGCGCGGCCTTGCGTGTTCTCGGGCCAGTGCAGGCGGATGCGGTCGTTGTTCGGCCCCTGCTGCAAGGTCACATATGGCATTTGGGTCCGTAAGGTGCCCGTCCCGCCCGTGGCAGGCCCCTCCATCACCAGCGCGGTCACCGCCCGTGCCCAGCCGCCAAATGGCAGCCGCCCGGCGGTATCAACCGTCCAGACCCCCGCCGCCGTGTTCTGGTCATGGCGTATCACCAGCGGACTTTGCGCAGGGAAATCCACCCCGTTGAAGGCGTTGTTGTCGAAGATCACGTTGCGCGCGCGCGAATGGTCCAGGGTCGCATAGGTCGTATCCACGCTGTCCACCCGGTCGACCCGCCCGTTGATGGTGCGGAACACGTTGCCGTTCACGTTCAGCCCCTGCAGGAAATGCCCCGGCCCATAGGGCTTGATCACGATCCACGAAAACCATGGCGCCACGTCGTTGCAGGTGAATGTATTGCCCACCACCGTCAGCCCGCCAAAGGAAAACCCCGTGTCATGCGCCGGATTGGCCGAATGCTCGTTCGTCCATTCGATGAAGTTGTTGTCGATGTAGTTGCCGGTGACCGTGGTCTTGACGTTCATCTGTGTCAGCACGATTCCGCCGCGCCGCACACCCGCTGGCTGGGTGTCGCCCAGGAAGTAGTGGTTGCCGGTGATCAGGTGCCCTGCCCCGTTCATGATCCCGAAATGGCCCCACATCACCGCGCGGTTGTTGCGGATCTTGGCGTCGTTGGCGTTGACGTTGTACGCGATCGAGCTCCGGTCCTGGCTGGGCAGCGCCATGTCCGGGGCAAGGAACTGGCAATGGTCGATCAGCAGCCCCTGACACCCCTTGCCGATCGACGTGATCGCCCGGTCCCTGGGCCGGTTGAAGGTGCAGTCGTTGAACCGCAGGATGCCGCCGTCGCGCGGCAACATCACGGCGCTGGCCTCGGCGCGGCACAGGAACTCCACATGCTCGACCTCGAACCGGCGCAGGTTGTCGAACCCCGCGAAGTCCAGCACATAGGCGTCGCGGGTGAAGGTGAAGTTGCGCGTCCCCGGCCCGCCGTAAAGCGGCTGGCTGAGCGTCACGGTCCCCGCCGCCGCGTTCCGGCTGCGGACGTAGACCTCGCGCCCCACACCGACCCCGCTGACCCGCGATCCGACCCTCAACGATCCAAGGTTGCTCATGCCGCTGAGCGTGAGCGGGCTTGCCGGATCATAGGTGGCGCTGCGGCTGAGTGTCTGTGTCGCCCAGTCGCCACCGGGGATCACATCGATCTGCCCGTTGGCGATGCTCCTGCGGGCCGAGAAGTCGTCTACCGCAGCAAGCGCCGCCACATCCACCGGCGCGGCCACCTGCACCCGGCGCCCGCTCAGATCGAAGGTCACATGTTCGGTGAAGTGAAAGAGCGCCTGCACCCCCTTGCGAAAACCCAGATCGTCCGACCCGAAAGCGGCGGCATAGGTGGGAAAGTCGTAGTTGGTCTGCAAGACAAGCTGGTGTTCAGGGTTCATGACCAACGTGCCATCGAAACGCACCGGCCCCGGGATGGTCAGGTTCCCGCCAATGCGAAAACTGCCCTGCGGCACCAGCACCGTGCGCCCGGCGGCGGCAGCGGCGGCGGCCTCGAAGGCGACGCGGTCATCCGTCGTCCCGTTGCCGACCGCGCCGAAATCGCGCACATCGACCAGCCCCTGCTTCGCCTCCAACCAGTACTCGCTGACATCCTCGATCCGGAAGTCGTCGATCCGCACTGTGCCGCCGTTGGGTCCGGTCAGGTCCAGCCCGAAATGGCCGAACACCGGCACCGTGCCCCAGGGCATGTCGACCCCAGTGCGAAGGCCCGAACCCACAATGGCGGACAGCTCGCGCACCGTGCCATAGGTCGCAAGCGTGGTTTCCGGCCCGGTCTGGGGCACCGATCCGACGTTGTTGCCCGCCGCATTGCCTGCCCATCCGGCCAAGCGGACTGTCGGCAGGGCACCCGCCAGCGCCTTGATCCGCACCGTGATGCGCAGATACAGCCCCGGCTGCATCGGCACTTCGCTCATCCAGCGCAGTCGCTGGGTGGCGGTGGTCTTGACCATCTCCAGACAGCCGCCGAAATCTGGGTCCGAGGGCACGAAAGCCGCGTTCGGCGCCCCCGCCCAGGTCGCGGTGCCCGGCCGCCCGGTGGTCTGGGACCAGACATCCAGCCCGGCGGAAAACGGCGGCGGCATCAGCCCCAGCCCTTCGGTGACTGCCTTGTTCATGCGCATTTCTCCCGTGGCGACGATCCAGACATGGGGGCGCCACGGCTTCCCCTCTGGCCGGGCCGCCCGCACAGCGGACCGCAACCCGCAAGGGGCGCAGCACAGGGCGGATCGGGAACACGGATCGGCAAGGGGACAGCCGGTCGCCTCAGGCCAAAGGTCTAGCCAGACGCGGTTAACTTGGCGCGAGCGCAGCGTACGCCCGCGATCCTGCCGGAGCGCGCAACACCGCCCCTTCCCGGACAAGTGCCATCACCCGACCGCAACCGATGCCATGCTGCAACGCGACGCCGCCATGAAAGAACCGCGCACCCCGGACAGGGCACGCGGTCCATCGGGACTGGAGCCGACGCGGCCATGTGCGCGCCGGTCCCAGTTTCGCTTCTTCAAGATTCGTCGGCGGGAACAAGCCGGAACAACTGTGCGCCGTCGCCGTCCGAGATCACATAGATGAACCCGTCCTCGGGGCCGACCTCGATCTCGCGGATGCGCAGGTCCAGATCCTCGACCAGCCGCTCGGGCGAGGACACCTGATCCCCGTCAACGGCGAACAGACCGATATAGCGGTGGAACAGGTTGCCGATCAGCAATCGCCCCTCCCAGTCAGGGAAGGCATCACCAGTGTAGAAGGTCATGCCCGAGGGCGGGAAATGCGCGTCGCGCCCTGGCGGCCAGTGATAGGCGGGCGCCACAAATCCATCGCCTTCCTGATGCGTTTCGGCGAATTGCTCACCGGTGCGATAGTCGACGCCATACGCCGCCAGCGGCCAGCCATAGTTGCCGCCACGTTGCACCAGATTGACCTCGTCGCCGCCGGCTTCGCCATGTTCGGCCAGCCAGATTTCGGCGGTGTCAGGGTGTACTGCCATGGCCTGGATGTTGCGGTGACCATAAGACCAGATCGCGCCGGCAGCACCCTCCACATCAACAAAGGGGTTATCCCCGGGGATATCGCCGTCCATTGTCAGGCGGATCACCGCGCCGTTCTCACTGCTCAGATCCTGGGCGATGTGGTCAGGGCCGAACGCCTTGGAGTTGCGGTCGCCGAAGCCCACATACACGTGATCTTCATGGAACACGATGCGCGAGCCGAAATGCCCGCCGCTGTCGACACCGGGCGAGACGACATGCAGCACTTCGAGATCGGTCAGCGCGTCGTCGTCAAGGTTCAGCACGGCGCGGCCCAGATGGGTGGTCGTGCCCTGCCCGTCCTCGTGCTGGTCGACCCATGTCAGATAGAGCATCTTGCTGTCTTCGAAATCCGGCGCAGGCGCGATATCCAGCAAGCCGCCCTGCCCGTCGCTGACGACGTCGGGCGCGCCCGAGATGTCGCGCAGGTTGTCGCTACCGTGTTCCCACAGCGCGACCGAACCGCCGCGCTTGGTGATGATCAGGTCTTCGGTTCCCGGCAGGAACGCCATCCCCCAAGGCCGGTCCAGCCCTTCGACAAGAACCTCGACCTCATAGGCGACCTCGGGCAATTCGTCTTCGGCCAGAGCGGGCGCGGCCATCAGGCCGATTGCCGCAAGGGCGGTGGTGGTGCGAAGTAGTCGCATGTCGGAACCTCCATATTCGTTGCCATTGCATAACGAACGTGGCGTGCTGCCGTTCCGGATCAAGCGTGTGCGCTGGACCGCAACGCATGTGCACACGCGCACTCAGGGGCCGAAGGGGGACTCACAAATCGCGTGGAAGCGTTATGCCAAGCTGCCGTGCCAACCGTTCCAGCACAGGTCGCGCGGCGGCCCAGTCGGCGCGGCGCGCGGCGAAAAGCGTGGCCTGGCTGGCGTGCACGGGCGGGCCGGTCAGTACCTTGAGGTGGTTGTCACGCAGGGTCGCCCCGGTCGAGGTGATGTCGGCCACGGCTTCGGCGGTGGCGTTCTTCACGGTGCCTTCGGTCGCGCCCTGACTGTCGACAAGCTGATAATCCGCTACTCCGTGGGCGCGCAGGTGTTCACGCACAAGCCTGTGATACTTGGTGGCGATACGCAGCCGGAACCCGTGGCGCGCCCGGAACGCCGCCGCCGCCGCGTCCAGATCATCGAGCGTGTCCACATCGACCCAGGCGGCGGGCACGGCGATGATCAGATCGGCATGACCAAAGCCCATGGGCGCGAGGTCGGCCACCTGCGCCGACCAGTCCGCCAGCCCCTCACGCACCAGATCGGACCCCGTGACCCCGAGATGAATGCGCCCGGCGGCCAGTTCGCGCGGGATTTCCCCCGCCGAGAGCAGCACCAGCCGCACCCCGTCAAAGCCATCGACCGCGCCCGCGTATTCGCGGTCCGCACCCGCGCGGCGCAGTGTGATGCCGCGCGTGGC
>SKKS01000453.1 GCA_007123625.1 Paracoccaceae bacterium | reverse complement strand
GCTCGATCTCGCGCTGGGCATCGGCGCGGCGCTGCGCGATCTCGGATTCCTGCGCCGCGCGCAGGGTCGCCACCTCCTGTTCGCGCGCGATCCGGGCGGTCTGCTCGTCGCGCTCGATCTCCATCTTGGTGCGCTCGGCCTCCATCGCCGAACGGCGGACCGATACATCGGCCTGCGCCTCGATCTCGGCGCGCTCTTTCTTGGAGGTGGCGATCACCTCGGCCAGCTTGCGCATGCCGACAGCGTTGAAGGCGTTGTTTTCGTCAAGAGCCTCGAACGGGGTCTGGTCCAGCGCGGTCAGCGACACCGCTTCCAGCATCAGCCCGTTCTTGAGCAGGTCCTCGCTGACGGCGTTCTGCACCTGCTGCACGAACTCGGCGCGGTTTTCGTGCAACTGATCCATCGTAAGCTGCGCCGCCACCGAGCGCAGGCCGTCGATCAGCTTGCCCTCGATCATCTCGCGCAGCTGGTCGACATGGAATGTCCGCTCGCCCAACGTCTGCGCGGCGCGGGAAATCCCCTCTTCGTTGGCCATGACGGAAACGTAGAACTCGACCCCCACATCGACCCGCATCCGGTCGCGGGTGATCAGCGCGGCTTCGCCCGAGCGCTGCACCTCCAGCCGCAGGGTCTTCATGTTGACCATGCGGACCTCGTGCAGCAGCGGAATGACGATCGTGCCGCCATCCATGATGATCTGCTTGCCCCCCGAGCCGGTCTTGACCAGGGCGATTTCGCGCGTGGTGCGCCGGTAAAGCCGGGCCATGATCAGCGCGGTCAGGACCAGCAGGCCCAGAATGACGCCGATAGTGATCAGGTAGTCGCCGAGTGCCATGGAATGCTCCTGTGAATGAGTGCGCGCAGCATTGCACGAATGGTCCGGGTCCGGTTGCGACCCGTCAAAGAGAAAGTATTCTGAACTGCCCGCGGGACGGCCCAAGTCGGATGCGCAGGACCAGAACCTCGGTCCCGCTTGCGATGGCTTCTGTCTGGTCCAGCGGTTCGGCGCGAATGTAATGAATGTTGCCGAAACTGTCGCTGACCCGCACCTCGGCCGGTTGTCCGGCCCGCGCAGTGCCCTGACTGACCACCCCGCGTTTGCGGTTCAGCATTGCCTTGGTCCGGACCGAGCTTTCGGTGCCCGGGATCAACCTTGCCAAGGTCCCGCCATACGCCCGCGCAAACCACAGGCCGACGAGGCCAGCAGGCAGAATGGCAAGGACGAGCGGAAGCGGGCTGCCAAAAACCTGGGTGGCGAGGCTTTGCACCAGATATCCCACAAGTCCGAACCCTGCCAGCACCGCCGCCAGCCAAATAAGGAACGGCACCTTTCCAAGCCCAAGCACCACCGCGAGTCCGGGCCCGATTCCTGCGCTGCCTGACTGGGGTGCCATATCCGGTGCGGAGTCGAAATCCGCCCCGCCCTGCCCCAGATCCAGATCCGACACATCCAGCCCGCCAAGGTTCATCTTGGCCAGCGCGCTGGCCGAAGGCAGTGCCGGTGCGGATATCTCGGGCCCGGTTCCCGACAAGCCATTTCCGACATCCAGCTCTGGGTCAAGGCCACCATCACCCTTGCCCGCGTCCTTCCCCAACAGGGTCCCACCCAGTACAAGCGCCAGTATTTCCAGCGCCAACAGGCCGATCAGCAGGCCAAGTGCCAATGAGAACGGCACCACCGAAGGCGAGAGCAAGAAATCTGACATGGGATCGAGGTTCCGCCAATGGCGCCGTATCTCTGACCAGACTGCCGCGAAGGCAGCCGACGATCAAGAGTATATCGCGCGCGAGCTTCCCGCCGAGGCACACCGTGACCACTGGTCGCGGCGCTCCGTTCGAGCCGACCCGGTGCAACCCCGGCCGGGTCCATCAACCAAGGGAATGTCGCGGGGCCTTGTCCGAAACTGATCGAGGGCATGATCGAACGCGTCAACAAGTTCAGCCACGGGGCGGTGCACGCGGACCTCCGCAGGTGGTCCAATAACCGTGTCGCATGTGCATCCGGTCGCGGCGATCATGCCCAGCCTTGCCGCGCCCAGGGCGGCGCCGGTCAGGCACTAGGTTTCAGGATTGTCGCGCTGCCCAAGGCACACGCCTTCGAGCACGCAAGCAAGGAGTTTGCTCACTTGTGTCTGCCCCGGACAGATGCGTCAAACCTACCGAAAGCTTTCGCACTATGAGGGCTGTCGTTGCGCGCGGAAACTCCCAGCAACGGGAGATGGCGATCAGTGTTGAAAATGTGCACCCGAGGTCGGCTCGCGAGCGCCGACTCCCACTGGGTCGGCATAGTCGCGCGACAGGGAACCACCCTGTACACTTCCGTGTTGGGTACTGAACCCAGGCAAAACGCGGAGACGAAGATGGTGCGCCGAAACAGGCGGAATGCGCCGCCATGACCCATGATCATCGCGACGCCGATCAACCCCACGCCGACGAGGTTGGCGCAATCGTGACAACCCTGCACGAGGCGACCATGAACGGGTCACCGAGTGTGCGCGGAATCATCGAACGGCTGGGCCAGGCATCATTCGGGGCGCTGTTGCTGGTACCGGCCATGATTGTCGCCAGCCCTGCAAGCAGCATACCCGGCCTGCCCACCACCGGCGGCGTGATTATCGCGCTGATTGCCGTGCAGATGGTGGTCGGGCGTGACCACATCTGGCTTCCTGAGTGGATGATGGAGCGCCGGATAGACGACAAAAAGTTCGACCGTGCGCTGAACTTCCTGCGTCGGCCCGTGCGCTGGATCGACCGTGTGACCCGGCCCCGAATGACATGGGTACTACGCCAACCGATGCTGCTGCCGTTGCAACTGCTGTGCATCCTTTGCGGCCTGGCCATGCCGTTTCTGGAGTTTGTGCCCATGTCCTCGTCCGTGGCGGCGGTTGTGGTGTTCATGGTCGCTGTGGCAATCATTTCCGATGACGGGCTGTTGGCGCTGGCCGGGATGGTAGTTGCCATCGCAGGCTCATTCGGCGCAATCAAGCTAGCCAACGGATTGATCTCTGGCCTTTTCGGCTGACATTGCAGAGCGATCAGCGCCCGCATCCCCTGACCACAATCCGTTCACGGAAAGGAGTTCCGCATGTCACATCAATCACACCATGAACTCGAAGGACGGCTGAACGCGCACCGCAAGGTGCTCGCCACGCTTCTGGCATGGGCCATGCGCCAGCCGGGCAACGACCTTGCGCGACAGATCGAAACGGGAACGTGCGTGCAAGATCATGGCGAAGACCCCGGCGCCATTCCCGACCCCGCATTTGTCATCGAAGCCGCCGCTGCCCACGAAACCCAGTTGTTGCTGGAACGCGCAAAGGTATTGGGCACCGGCACATGAGCCACTTGCCTGCCTGCGATCGGGGCAGGCGCTGAACCTGCCACGTGGCCGAGAAGTGCCGGCATGCCTATCTTGGCTGCAGGGAGCCGGGCGACATAGTCAAAGGGTACAGATATGACCACGCGACAGCACAGGGAACTTGGTCGGGCGCTACGGCGCGGCGCGGCAGCGCATTGCCCCAGATGTGGTGCAGGCCGTGTGTTCAATGGATATCTGGCGATGCAAGACGCCTGCGGCCAGTGCGGGCTGGGCTTTCGCCCCTATGCCCCGGCAGCTGGGCCAGCTTTTCTGACCATTGCAGTTACAGGCATGATCATGGCGCCTGTTCTATCGGTGGCCGCCGCGATCCTTGGCCCTGATCGCACCCCGCTGGTGCTGGTAGGAATTGTCACGATGCCCGTCCTTGCGCTGGTATTGCTGCGTGTCATCAAGGGCGCGATGGTCGGCTACCTCTGGGCGCTCAGGATCGGCGCGCGCCCGGACGACAAGGACTGAAGCACCGGCCCAGGGTCTGCCCGTGGAATCAGGGGTTCCGCGTTGCCGGTGAAGCCTATGGCTTTTCATATTTGGCCACAGGCTTGCCCCCGCTTGCGGCGACCGCGCGACGCGTCAGCCTGCGCGTTTGGGATCGGTGGTAAAGGCGATGGTCAGCCAGCGATGCCGCGGATCACCGCCGATCAGCGCCCCCACGCGGTCGCGCAGCGCGTCCCATTCCTCAAGCCTGCGTGGCGCAAGGGACAAGGGCGCGATGAAGTAAAGCTCGATCTGCGTGCCACGGCCTACGCGCGCCACATAGGCGCGGTACCCTGTGAACCCCTCTTCGGTGACAATGCCGCTGGCGACCTGTTCCACCCTGGCCAGCAGGTCATCGGGCGTCATCAGCAACACCTCGGCCACCGCACGGCGCAGCGTCGCGATCGGCACGGGCAGAAGCACAAGGCAGACAAGAAGCAGCACCGCCGGGTCGACATAGGGGGCAAGCCAGGCGTATGCGGTGCCGTCCAGCTTGATCCCGATGGCGAACGCGATCAGCAGTGCAGCCGTGACGCCGCTTGCCAGGATCCATCCGTGTACGTCCATTTTTACGAAATCCGAGCCGATCTTGCGGTTCGCGCGATGCTCGTGCCACGCCATGGCTACGCTGATCATCACCACCACAACGGCATAGATCATGGCGGGCCCGAACTCGATTGTGCGCCCCCCCGAAAAAAGGCTCATCGCGGCACTGAAGATCGCATAGATCATCACCGCCAGCAGGATCGTGGCGTTGAGGGTCAGAACCATTGGCTCCAGATGCCAGAACCCCATGTTGAACCGGCGGTGCAGATGCTCCGGCAAGCCCTTTTCAGTGGTCGAGCGGGTAATCAGGCGCGCCACGAACAGCGACAAGACCGTCATCGCCGCATCGACCAGCGAAAAGACACCATCGAACAGGATCGCGAACGAGCCGGAGTAGATCCCGAACCCGATGCCCAGCACGGACACCAACAGGATCGCGACAAGCGATCGTTTCAGGATCACGGCTTCCGAGGACATGAGCCCACCTTTCCCTGCACACGAACAACTACCGTATCGGCACCGGTCGTCGGCACCATGGCGCCTAATACCAGTTTCACAGGGACCGTTTCCAGTGCGCACAACCCGGCGCGCCATTTCCTTCATCGGCCCCGTGTGCAATGCTTGTGACTGTTCAAGGAATGATCACAGCCTGCGGCTGCCGCCCTGGTTGATCAGCGCGAAATAATGGCCGACACCTCGCGCGGCGCGCCACGCACACGGTCGAATACAAGCGCGAGGTGCCAGTGGGTGAGAAAGAAGCAAGCGCATGACAAACAACAACGATGGCCCCCTGCCCCGCGTGTCAGCCTTGCCACCGGGACTTGCAGACGCTGGCACGCCGGATCATTCCGACCCCTTGGTTGCCAATCCGCAACAGGCGCTCGACGTTGCAAGGTGGCGCAAGGCCGAGCGCGCCCGCCTGCTGGACACACGAAAAGCGATTCGCGTGGCGGATCGTCAGGCGGCGGGCGCGGCTTTGTCGCTGCATCTGCGTCAGCTGATAGAATCGCACCTGAACGGGGCACAAGGCCGGGTGCTGTCGGGCTACTGGCCGATCAAGGGTGAACCCAACCTGCGCACGCTCATGGCCGAACTTCACCACGCCGGTGTTGTCATCGCGCTGCCCATTGTCGAGACAAAGGCCGCGCCACTGGTGTTTCGGCACTGGACGCCCGATACGCGAATGGTGCGCGGGGACTGGAACATCCCTGTGCCGCCACGGGAGGCCGCGCGGCTGGTCCCCGAAATCGCGCTTGCGCCGCTTGTCGGCTGGGCGCCGGGCGGCTGGCGCCTGGGGTATGGCGGGGGCTATTTCGACCGCACGCTGGCGCATCTGTCGCCGCGTCCCTTCACGATAGGCATCGGACTGGATGCCGCGCGCCTGAACACGATCTATCCCCAGCCGCATGACATTCCCCTTGATGCCATTGTCACCGAAACAGGCGTGACGCTGACCTGCGCCTGACGACATATCTGAACGCGATGAATGGAAGGAGCGCGCGGATGGTGTCGCTCCTGCAGCTTCCCCGATCTGACCGGATCGGACCCAACGATGCACAACACACGCGCATTATTCCAGCCCTGTTGACCAAATAAACACACGGAATCACGCCCCCGATTCATGGATAGGGGAACGCTTCCTGACCCCGCGCGTTCAAAAATCCGGAGGTCGCCATGACATCATTTCGCCGAAACCGGATCACAAAGCCAATCTTTCGCTGGGCACAGAAAGCGATGCCCAGCCTGTCGCAGACCGAGCGCGAGGCCCTTGAGGCCGGTGAGGTCTGGTGGGATGCGGAGCTGTTCTCGGGCAATCCCGACTTCGGCAAGCTTCTTGCTACGAAAGCGCCCGCGCTTACCGCCGATGAACAAGCCTTTCTTGACGGCCCGTGCCGCGAGTTGTGCGGGATGCTGGATGACTGGACGATCAACCAGAAGGAAGGGGATCTGCCGCCGCAGGTCTGGGGTTTCCTGCGCGCAAACCGCTTCTTCGGCATGATCATTCCGCGCGATCACGGTGGGCTGGGCTTTTCCGCCTTCGCCCATTCCGAAGTGATCCGGCGGCTGTCGATGGTATCGCTGCCCGCTGCGGTCACCGTGATGGTGCCGAATTCGCTGGGGCCGGGCGAGCTCCTGCAACTTTTCGGGACCACCGCGCAAAAGGACTATTGGCTGCGCCGCCTTGCCGACGGGCGCGAGTTGCCCGCCTTCGGGCTGACCAGCAACGAGGCGGGATCGGACGCGGCCTCGATGACCGACCG
>SKKS01000423.1 GCA_007123625.1 Paracoccaceae bacterium | reverse complement strand
GGGGGGCGCTGCCCCCCTCGGCCTGACGGCCTCACCCCCCGGAGTATTTCCGGCAAGATGAAGGATACGGGCGGAAACTCAGACCTTGAGTGCCATGCCCGGGGACAGAACGTCGATGCCAAGCGCCTTGCCGACTGCGTAATAGGTCAGGTGCCCCGCATGGGTGTTGAGCCCTTCAAGAAGATGCGGGTCATCCTCGCACGCCTGTTTCCAGCCCTTGTTGGCCAGCGCCAGCATGAAGGGCATGGTGGCGTTGCCCAGCGCAATGGTCGAGGTGCGTGGCACCGCGCCGGGCATGTTGGCGACGCAGTAATGCATGATCCCGTCGACCTCGTAGACCGGGTCTTGGTGTGTGGTGGCGCGCGAGGTCTCGAAACACCCGCCCTGGTCGATGGCCACATCCACCAGCACCGCGCCCGGCGCCATCCGACCCAGTTGCGCGCGGCTGATGAGCCGGGGCGCTGCCGCGCCTGGGATCAGCACCGCGCCGACGATCATGTCGGCGCGCTCAAGCAGCCCCTCGATCGCGCCCGCGTCGGAGAACTGCGTGGTCAGACGGCCCATGAAAACATCGTCCAGATAGGACATGCGCGCGATCGACCGGTCCAGCACCGTCACGTTCGCGCCCATGCCCACAGCCACCCGCGCTGCCGCCGTGCCCACGACGCCGCCGCCGATGATCACCACATTGGCTGGGCGCACGCCAGGTACGCCCCCCATCAGCACACCGCGCCCGCCGTTGGCTTTCTGCAGCGCCCAGGCGCCCATCTGGGGCGCCAGTCGGCCGGCCACCTCGGACATCGGCGCCAGCAGTGGCAGCCCGCCCGCCCGGTCGGTCACGGTTTCATAGGCGATGGCGGTCACGCCCGAGGCCAGCAGATCGCGCGTCTGGTCGGGGTCCGGGGCCAGATGCAGATAGGTGAACAGCACCTGTCCTTCGCGCAGTTGCTTGCGCTCCGTGGCCTGGGGTTCCTTGACCTTGACCACCATGTCGGCGGTGGCAAAGATATCTGCGGCCGTGTCGACGACCGTGGCCCCGGCGGCCGTGTAGTCGTCATCGGTGAAGCCCGCGCCCTCGCCCGCGGCGGTTTCCACGATCACTTCGTGGCCGTTGCCGACAGCTTCGCGCGCGGCGTTCGGGGTCAGGCCGACCCGGAATTCCTGTGGCTTGATCTCTTTCGGGCATCCGATGCGCATGGTTTCCTCCCAGGGGACACATGGCCCTGTATCTCACGAGTACGGCGAAATGTGCTTGTATCGCACCGCTTTTCTGCGATCTTGCAACGCAGTTTCTCCGGCAATCCCGGTATATTGGTGAAGGAAATTGCGCTGCAATGCAGCTAGACGCAACCGACCGTCGGATTCTGGCCGTTCTTCAGCGCGAAGGACGCATCTCGAATGCGGATCTGTCCGAACGCGTGAACCTGTCGCCGTCGGCCTGTCACAGGCGGGTGCAGCGGCTGGAGTCGTCGGGGCTGATTGCGAAGTATGTGGCACTTCTGGACCGTCGCCGCATGGGCAAGCCGACGACCGTGTTTGTCGAAATCACCTTGCAGGGCCAGAGCGACGAATTGCTTGACGCGTTCGAGCGCGAAGTCGCGCGGGTACCTGACGTTCAGGAATGCCACCTGATGGCGGGGAACGCGGATTACCTGCTCAAGATCGTGGCCGCCGATACCGAAGATTTCGCCCGCATTCACCGCCGGTACCTGTCGCGTCTGCCCGGCGTGGCGCAGATGCATTCGTCCTTTGCGCTGCGCACGGTGGTGCAGACCACGGCTATCGACGTCTGAAGGCCCCCCGGCGTGTGCGTGACGCAAATGAAAAACCCCCGGGCAAGGCCACGGGGGTTAATCGGGTCCGTGCGTGCCGGGGCGCGCACGATGCCGCGTGCTCTCAGAGCATGCCTTCACGCTGCGCCTTTTTGCGCGCCAGCTTGCGGGCCCGGCGAATCGCCTCGGCGCGTTCACGGGCTTTCTTCTCGGACGGTTTCTCGAAATGCTGCTTGAGCTTCATTTCACGGAACACGCCTTCGCGCTGGAGCTTTTTCTTCAGCGCGCGCAATGCCTGATCGACATTGTTGTCACGAACACTTACCTGCATGTGGTTTTCACCACCTTCCTAAGCTAGAGTTTCCATATCGTGCAGGAGACCGCGCTATAGCAACTACTGTGCGGGTTGTCCACAGGCGGTGCCGCCATATCTCTGGACCAAAGCAGGGCAAACGACAGGGGCTGATGATGATGACCGGATCCGAAACCGCCGATCGCCTTCTGGATGCGATCGTCACGCATGTTCCGTTCGATGGCTGGAGTGATGCCGCTCTGCGCGCGGGGCTGGCCGATACCGGGCTGGGCGCTGCGGACCTGGCGGCGGCGTTCCCGCGCGGCGCGGTGGATGCGGCGATCTTGTACCACCGCCGGGGCGATGCGGCGTTGCAGGGCAGGCTGGCCCAGGCCGATATGGGCGCGCTGCGCATCCGTGACCGGGTCGCCCGTGCCGTGCGCACCCGGATCGAGATCGCCGCCGACCGCGAGGTGGTGCGCCGCGGCGTCGCGCTGTTTGCGCTGCCGCACCTGGCCCCCGAGGGCGCGCGCCTGACGTGGAGCACCGCCGATACCATCTGGACGGCGCTGGGCGATCCTTCGGACGATCTCAACTGGTACACGAAGCGGGTGATCCTCTCGGGGGTCTATTCTTCGACCGTGCTGTTCTGGCTCGGGGACAAAAGCCCGGGAGACGAAGCGACCTGGGCGTTTCTGGACCGGCGTATCGATGACGTGATGCAGTTTGAACGCATCAAGGCCGCTGCGAACCGCAACCCGCTGTTCAAGACGCTTTTTGCCGGGCCGCTGTGGCTGGCCGGTCAGGTGCGCGCGCCATCGGATGCGGCGCGCGATACCTTGCCGGGCCGCTGGACCCCACCTGCATCTGGCGCGCCCGGTCCCGCCACGGGACCGGCGTCCGAACCCGGGGCTTGACCGCACCGCGCCCAGCGCGCACCTTGCGGCGGTTCACGCAGCAGGGTTCAAGGGGGCAGCAATGGCGGTCGGCAGCGAAATCGTCACCTGGTACGAAGGGCAGTGGCACCGGGGCAATGCGCCGATCATGAACGCCGCCGATCACGCCGCATGGCTGGGCAGCACCGTGTTCGATGGCGCACGGCAGTTCGAAGGCACCCGCCCGGATCTGGACCTGCATTCGGCGCGCATCATCCGCTCGGCCACGGTGATGGGCATGTTCCCGCCCGTGGATGCCGATATCGTGCAGGGCCTGCTGGACGAAGGGTGCGGCATGTTCGCGCCCGACGCCGCGCTCTACCTGCGCCCGATGATGTGGTCGCGCGAAAGTACACCGGGGATCATCGACGCGGTGCCCGAAAGCACCGGCTTCGCCATCTGCATCGAATCGCTGCCGATGCCCGAACCGGGGGCGTTTTCGCTCACTGTGTCGCCCTTCTGCCGCCCCCGCCCCGACATGGCCACGACTGAAGCCAAGGCCGGCGCGCTTTATGCCAACAACGCCCGGATCATGGCCGATGCCCGCAAGCGCGGCTTCTCCAACGCCTTGTCGCTTGATCAGGACGGGAACGTGGCCGAAACCGCCTCGACCAATGTGTTCATGGTGCGCGATGGCGTGGTGTTCACGCCAGTGCCCAATGGCACCTTCCTCAACGGCATCACCCGCCAGCGGATCATCGCGCTCTTGCGCGCCGACGGGGTCGAGGTTCAGGAGGCCGCGCTCACCCTCGCCGATTTCGAGCGGGCCGAGGAAATCTTCGTCACCGGCAACATCGCCAAGGTCATGCCGGTCGAACGGTATGAGGACCGCGCCCTGGGCACCGGGCCGGTGGCGCGTCGTGCGCGTGCACTCTACTGGGATTATGCCCATTCACGGCAGCCCGCGCACAGCTGACCCTGTATACCGCCCCTTGCGGCTTCATCTTGCCCAAATACTCCCGCCGGAGGCACCCTCCTCCGCGTCACAGCCCGAAGGTACCGGCCATGACCTTGCCCCAGACCATGCGCGCCATCGAGGTTTCCGGCCCCGGCGGGCCCGATGTGCTGCGCCCTGTGACCCGGCCGGTGCCGGTGCCCGGCGCGGGGCAGATCGTCATCCGGCTTGCCCATGCCGGGGTCAATCGCCCCGATGTGCTGCAGCGCGCGGGCAGCTATGCGCCACCCCCCGGCGCGTCGGACCTGCCGGGGCTTGAAGGGGCGGGCCATGTCGCCGCCGTGGGGGCCGGTGTGACCCGCTGGCGGGTGGGCGATCCGGTCTGCGCGCTACTGCCCGGTGGCGGCTATGCCGAATATGCCCTGACCGCCGCAGACCATGCTTTGCCCGTTCCTGCCGGGCTGTCGCTGGCACAGGCGGCGTGCTTGCCTGAAACCTTCTTCACCGTCTGGACCAACGTCGTCCGGCGTGGCGCCCTGCGCGCGGGTGAGCGGTTTCTGGTGCACGGCGGATCATCGGGCATCGGCACCACCGCGATCCAGCTTGCGCGGTTGCGGGGCGCGCGGGTTTTTGCCACTGCGGGCTCGGATGCGAAATGTGCCGCTTGTGTCGCGCTGGGCGCCGAGCGTGCCATCAATTACCGCAGCCATGACTTTGTCGCCGTGATGCAGGCCGAAGGTGGCGCGGACCTGATCCTCGACATGGTGGGTGGCGACTATCTGCCGCGCAACATAGATGCGCTGGCCGATGACGGGCGGCTGGTGCAGATCGCGTTCCTGCAAGGGGCCGAGGTGACGCTGAATTTCGCCCAAACGATGGTCCGGCGGCTGACCGTGACCGGATCCACCCTGCGCCCGCAATCGCTGAGCGCCAAGGCCGCCATCGCCCGCGAGCTTGAGCACCAGGTCTGGCCGCATCTGGCGTCAGGGCGGATTGCGCCTGTGATGGATAAGGCGTTCGCGCTCGAGGATGCTGCGCGCGCCCATGCCCGCATGGAAAGCGGCGCCCATATCGGCAAGATCGTCCTCGATATCGCTCGCTGACCGCAGGGGGTCTCAGTCCGCGTCCGACACCTGCACCAGCATTGCCCCGATCCGGCCCGGCGCCAGCACGTCGTCATGCGCTGCGGCAGTCGCGTGCATCGGATGCACCCCGGCAATCGGGTGCTGCAACTGCCCCGCCGCCAGCCAGCGCGTCAGATCGGCAATCGCCGCCTGTCGCGCAGCCTGCCGCAGTTTGTAGACCAGAACCATGCGCAGGGTCTGGGCTTCGAACATCATCGGATAGAACGGCAGCACAGGTTCGGGCACGGCCATCGAGCCATAGGCCGCGATCACCCCGTTTTCTGCCAGTACCTGCCGCGTGATGTCCAGATTGCCGCCGAATTCCACTTCGACGATCCGGTCGACCTTGCGCCCGCCGGTGGCGGCAAGGATCGCGTCGGCCGCGCCCCCCTTGCGGTAGTTCACCACTGCATCGGCGCCCATGGCATGTGCGTGCGCGGCCTTTTGCGGCCCGCTGACCGTCGCGATCACCTGCGCCGCGCCGCCCAGTTTTGCCATTTGCACCGCATAGGCGCCGACCGCGCCGGCGCCGCCGGTGACCAGCACCACCTGTCCGGTTACCTGCCCGTCCGCAAAGACGCAGCGATGCGCGGTCTGCGCCGGAATGCCCAGACAGGCGCCGTCCGCCAGGCTGGCCGCATCCGGCAAGGCCACCGCCTGTGCCGCAGGCAGTGTCACGAACTCCGCGCAGCTCCCGTGTGCCCGGTCCCAGGCCGCATTCCACAACCAGACGCGCTGGCCCACGCGGTCGGAGTCCACACCCGCGCCCACAGCGTCGATCACACCCGATCCGTCGCTGTGGGGAATGACCAGCGGATGCGCAATCGGGCCGCGCGCCCCGGCGCGGGACTTTGCATCCGACGGGTTCACGCCGGAAAACGCCACGCGCACCCGCACCTCGCCCGGTGCGGGATCCGGGCGGGGCAGGTCGCGCAGGTCCAGAACCTCGGACGCGGGGCCGGTGCGTGTGTAGGCGACGGCGCGCATGGACACGCTCAAGCAGCCTTTTCCATGCGAATGAAGGTGAACAGACCCAGCGACCGCTCTTCGGTGACTTCCAGCGCGCGTTCGCCCAGAATGCGCGCCTTGGGGAAGTCCGGATGCCAGCCCAGCCAGCCCGCCATCGGCGCAAACGCGCGCTCGACCATAGCCAGCGCGCCGCGCTCGCGGGCGAAATGGTTCACGATGATCACCTGCCCGCCGGGTTTGCACACGCGCGCGATCTCGGCCATCACCCGCTCGGGTTCGGGCACGACCGAAACCAGATACATGGCCACCACCGTGTCGAAATGCCCGTCGGGAAAATCAAGCGACCGCGCATCCATCTGGCGCAGTTCGCGGACCTGGGCCAAGCCGTCCTCGGCTACTTTGCGCCGCGCACGGGCCAGCATCTCGTCAGAGAAATCTATGCCGGTCACTTCCAGATGCGGTGCGTAATCACCCAGCGACAGGCCGGTGCCCACGCCGACTTCCAGCACCCGCCCCTTGGTTGCATTCACGGCTGCGGTCGCCTGTCGCCTACCCTTGCGGGTGATCCGCCCGAACGTGTCGTCATAGACCGGCGCCCAGCGGCGGTAGCTTGATGTGATGGCGTTCAGGTCCATGAAGGCTCCTCGAAATCGGGTCAGGCGCGCCCCGGCGCGTCGGGGTGGG
>SKKS01000045.1 GCA_007123625.1 Paracoccaceae bacterium | reverse complement strand
CCTCGCGCGCGCGCACCGCGTGTCCTATGTGGGCGAGTTGGGCTGGGAGGTCTATGTCAGCACCGACATGGCGGTGCATGCGTTTGAAACCCTGATGGAAGCCGGCGCCGAGGCAGGGCTGAAACTGTGCGGCATGCACGCGATGGATTGCTGCCGGATCGAAAAGGCCTTCCGCCATTTCGGCCACGACATCACCTGCGAAGACCATGTCATCGACGCGGGTCTGGGCTTTGCGGTGAAGACCGACAAGCCCGGTTTCATCGGCCGCGACGCGGTGGTGCGGCGGCGCGAAACCGGCCCCGAATACCGGATGCTGCAGTTCCTGCTGAACGACCCCGAACCGATGCTCTATCACAAGGAACCGATCCTGCGCGACGGCGCGGTGGTCGGCTACCTCAGCTCTGGCGCCTATGGCCACCATCTGGGCGCTGCGGTGGGCATGGGATATGTGCCGTGCAAGGGCGAGGATGCGGCGGCGCTGTTGGCTTCGGACTGGCAGATCGAGGTGGCGGGCCGTCGCATCGGTGCCCGCGCCAGCCTGAAGCCGATGTATGATCCGACCAGCGCGCGCATGCGCGCATAGGGCGCGGTTTCCGGCAGGGTGGGCCATGCTGCCCACCCTACCAGCCCCTCGGCAAACATGCTAACCGGCCCGGTGCGCCACGGGGCGCGCGACCGACTCGGGGCAACGGGAAGCGGCAGTGATCGTCATCGAACATGGACCCGGAGGGCAGGCGGCGGTTTTCGCCGCCCCGCGCGAGGTGTTGTGCGCCTGGACCCTGGACGAGGTCGCGCCCGTGCTGGAACGCGCCGAGGCCGCGCGCGTCGCCGGGGCCTGGGTGGCGGGCTATCTGGCGTATGAGGCAGGCTATGCCTTCGAGCCGCGCCTGCGCGCGTGCCTGAAACCTGAGGCCAGCGCAGAGCCGCTGGTTCTGCTGGCCATTTGTGACGCCCCGGAACAGGCCGGCGCCGTGCAGGCACAGGCGGCCCAGGCGAGCGATGCGGTCCGGCTGGACGCGCCGGTCCCGCGTATGGCGCGCGCGGCGTATGACGCGGCGTGCGCGCGGCTGCTGGAGTACATCGCGGCGGGCGATTGCTATCAGGTGAACCTGACCTTCCCGATGGCCGCGCGGCTGGCGGCGGGGTCGGCGCTGGGGCTGTACGGGGCGCTGCGCGCGCGGCAGGACGTGGGCTATGGCGCGTTTGTTGATCTTGGTATGGGCCCGGTGATCGTCTCGCGCAGCCCCGAGCTGTTCTTTCGCATCACCGACGGGGTGATCGAAAGCCGCCCCATGAAGGGCACCGCGCCGCGCAGCGCCGACCCGGTCGAGGATGCCCGGCTGGCGGCGGCACTGACCGAAAGTGACAAGGTGCTCGCCGAGAACCTGATGATCGTGGACCTTTTGCGCAACGACATCGGGCGGATCAGCGAGATCGGCTCGGTCTCGGTGCCGGAACTGTTCACCGTCGAAAGCTTTGCCACCGTGCACCAGATGAGCAGCCGTATCCGCGGGCGCCTGCGCCCCGGCGCGGGTCTGGACGCGCTGATGGCGGCGCTGTTTCCCTGCGGGTCGGTCACCGGGGCACCGAAGATCCGCGCCATGCAGATCATCGCCGAGCTGGAGCCGCAGTCGCGCGGGGTCTATTGCGGTGCGGTGGGGTGGGCGGCCCCGTACGGCGCGGCGAAGGGCGATCAGTGCTGGTCGGTGGCAATCCGCACCTTGCGTCTGTATCCCGACGGGGGCGTGCTGGCCAATGTGGGCGGTGGCGTGGTGCAGGACAGCACCGCCGAGGGCGAGTGGGAGGAAGCGTTGTGGAAGGCACGCTACATGCAGGGGCTGACGACCCCGGGCTGAAGCTGATCGAGACCATGCGCTGGGACGGGCAGGACGTGGCGCACTGGCCGCTGCATCGGGCGCGTCTGCGCGCCGGAGCGGCGGCGCTGGGCTGGGCGGTCCCGGATCCGACCCCGCGCGGCCCCGAAGGCACGCCCGCACGGCTGCGCCTGACGCTTGATGCGCAAGGGCGGATCGAGGTCACCCACGGCCCGCTTCCGCCCCGTGCGGCGCTGTGGCGGGTGGGGCTGGCGGATGCGCGGCTGCGTTCGGGTGATCCGTGGTTGCGGATCAAATCCACCCGCCGCGCGGTCTATGACGCTGCCCGCGCGGCGCTGCCCGAGGGGCTGGACGAGGTGATCTTCCTCAATGAGCGCGGCGAGGTCTGCGACGGGACCATCACCACGGTGTTCTTTGACCGGGGCGCGGGGATGCGCACGCCGCCGCTGGCCTGCGGGCTGCTGCCCGGGGTGCTGCGGGCCGCGCTGGATGTCCCCGAGGAGGTCTTGCCGGGTGCTGATCTGCCGAATGTGCGGCTTTGGGTCGGCAATGCCTTGCGCGGGTTGATCGCGACCAAATGGGTGGGGGCGGGGGGAGGTCAGGGCGGAGGGTTGCGCGCCTGATCCTTGCGGCCGCGTTTTTCGGCGTGCGGCCATCGCAAGGGCGGGCAGCGGTCTGACCGGTTCTCCCGCCCGTCCGTGCCATGCTGGCGCATGGCGTCCGGTTGGGCCGGGCGCGCGCTGCGCGCGCGAGAAGCGCGCCGATTGGTGCTGTGGCATCGAGCGCGGGGTTGGGGCATTCGGGCATCGGGGGCGGTCCTGGGCGAACCTACGGTCAAGGCACGCGCTCAGGGGCCAGGTTCACGGCCCACGCTCAGGGATCAACCGACAGGATCTGCAGGTCCGCCACATTGGTACCCGTGGCGCCAGTCTGCAATAGATCGCCCGCCAGTGCCAGTGCGCGGTAGCTGTCGTTGTAGGCCAGCAAGGACTCGGCGTCACCCCCGGCGGCGGCGATTCGCGCGAGCGTATGCGCGTCGGTCACACCACCTGCGGCATCGGTAGGTCCGTCGCGCCCGTCGGTCCCGCCCGAAAGGAACCGCCAGTCGCGCCCCTCGGGGACGGCATCGGGCATCGCCATCGCCACCCGCAGGGCAAGCTCCTGGTTGCGCCCGCCGCGCCCGCGCCCGCGCAGGGTCACCGTGGTTTCGCCCCCGAACAGGGCCAGCAGCGGCGCGCCGCGCGGGGCCGCGCGGGCTGCGGCGCAGATGCGGTCCGCAGCCTCGGCGACGTCGCCGGTCAGAGCCGCCGACAGCACCTGCGCACCGGGATGGGCGCGCATCATGGCGTCAAGCGACATTCCGTTGGACCCGATCAGGCGGTTGTCTGCCGCAGGCAGGGGCGGGTCATCGTCGGCGCGGTCCAGCGCTGTGCGCGCGGCCTCTGGCAGGGCATCCCACAGCCCCTGCGCGCGCAGCATGTCGCGCACATCGGCGCGCCCCATGATCGGCGCCACCGTCGGCCCCGAGGCGATGACCCTCAGATCGTCGCCAATCACGTCGGACAGGATCAGCGCCACCACCCGCGCGGGCGCCGCCGCGCGCAGCATGCCCCCGCCCTTGAGCCGTGACAAGTGCTGGCGCACCGCGTTCATGGCCGTGATGTCCAGCCCTGCGCCCAGCAGCAGGGTGTTCACGGCGGCCTTGTCCGCGAGCGATATGCCATCGACCGGCGTCGGCAGCAGCGCCGAGCCGCCGCCCGAGACCAGCACCAGCACCGTGTCGCCCGCTCCGGCGTTTTCAAGCAGTGCCTGCGCTGCCTGTCCGGCGGCCAGACCGTTGGCGTCGGGGACCGGGTGCCCCGAGGCCATGACCTGCGCGCCTTCGACCGGGGCGGCGTTTTCGTAATTCGTGACCACCAACGCCGCGCGGGGGAGTGGCAGACTATCGAGCGCGGCACGCATCATGGCGTCTGCGGCCTTGCCTACGGCCAGCAGATACAAGCCTGCGCCGGGGTCCAGCGGCAGGTCGCGCAGGGCGGCGGTGACGGCGCGTCCGGGGTCGGCAGCGCGCACCCCTTCGTCGAAAAGGGCGATCATCGCGGGGCGGGACAGGGGCATGGGCGTTCTCCTGCGCACGCGCGGGCGGCGGGCTCGCGCGCTGTCCCGTTGTTGCGGCTGAGGCTCGCCCTTGCAAGCCATTTCCGCCCGCAGCCTATGGCCCGGGCAGTGCGGGTTTGCTAGAAGCGGTTTTGTTGGAAGTTTGTAAGACGACTGCAACGCGCACGGGCGCACAACGCGAATGACCGGCCCACCGGCCAAGGAAGGAAGGCACGCATGTTCGATCTGTCGGGAAAATCGGCGCTTGTCACCGGCGCATCGGGCGGGATCGGCGCGGCTGTCGCGCGTGCGCTGCACGGGGCAGGGGCGCAGGTGGGGCTGTCGGGCACGCGCGAGGGGCCGCTGTCGGACCTGGCCGCCGAATTGGGCGCGGGCGCGCATGTGCTGCCGTGCAACCTGTCGGACATAGAAGCAGTCGAGGCGCTGCCGAAACAGGCCGCCGCAGCTATGGGCGGCGTCGATATCCTGGTCAACAACGCCGGGATCACCCGCGACAACCTTTTCATGCGCATGTCGGACGATGACTGGTCGGCGGTGCTCGATGTGAACCTGACCGCGACGATGCGCCTGTGCCGGGGCGTGATTCGCCCGATGATGAAGGCGCGCTGGGGCCGGATCGTCAGCGTGGGTTCGGTCGTGGGCGCCATCGGCAACCCCGGCCAGGCAAATTATGCTGCCGCCAAGGCGGGGCTGGTGGGGCTGTCCAAGGCGCTGGCCCACGAGGTCGCAAGCCGTGGCATCACCGTCAACTGCGTCTCGCCCGGCTTTGTCGCCACGGCGATGACGGACAAGCTGACCGAGGAGCAGCGCTCGGGCCTGTTGACCAAGGTGCCCGCCGGGCGGATGGGAACGCCCGAAGAGATCGCCGGTGCCGTTCTGTACCTGGCCAGCCCCGTGGCGGGCTATGTCACTGGCGCCACGCTCCATGTGAACGGTGGCATGGCCATGCTGTAGCGTGCGTCCGGTCGTGTTCCGCGCGGCGCGTGCGGGTGCGCGGGCGAAAGCGTTTGCCAAGGCCCGTGCATGTGCTATAGGCGGCGTCGGATCGCGCCGGGGCAGCTCTTGCGCGCTGGTCGACCCGTGTCCGGGCAGGCTTTCATGATGGACTCGGGATGAAGGAATCGCTCTGATGGGGCGAGGGATACCAACCGACCGGGCCCCGGCCCGGCAAAGACAGAGGACCAAACATGAGCGATATTGCCGATCGCGTGAAAAAGATTGTTGTCGAGCATCTGGGCGTCGAGGAAAGCAAGATCACTGACAGCGCTTCCTTCATCGACGATCTGGGCGCGGACAGCCTGGACACCGTGGAACTGGTGATGGCGTTCGAAGAGGAATTCGGTATCGAAATCCCCGACGATGCAGCCGAAAACATCCAGACCTTTGGTGACGCGGTCAAGTATATCTCGGAAGCGTCCTGAGACAATCGGGCAGCTTGGACGAATCTAGGGGGCGCTTGCAGCAGCAGGCGCCCTTGCCTTTTGGCCCTTCCACAGCGCGCTGCCAGGGAACGGTCCGGGCGCAGGCGATTCAGGAAGCGGGCCCGTAAAGCGTGCGGGCGCGGGCTTCGAACGCGGCGACGATGCGCCGCATGGCCTGATCGAAGACAACACCGATCAGCCGCTGCAGCATCGTCGAGCGGAATTCGAAATCCACATGGAAATCCACGATGCAGCCGCCGTCCTCGGCCGGGCGCATGGACCAGCTTGAGTGCATGTACTTGAACGGGCCATCCAGATAGGTGGTTTCGATCAACCCCCGCTCCGGGTACATCTGCACCCGGCTGGTGAAGCGCTCGCGGAACACCTTGAACGAAATCACCAGATCGGCGTCGATCTCTTCGCCGCCTTCGATGGGGCGCCGGGCGCGGATGCGGGCCGCCGCAGTCCAGGGCAGGAATTCCGGGTAGCGCGCCACATCGGCCACAAGATCGAAAATCTGCGTGGCGCTGTAAGGCATGATACGGTGTTCAGTGTGCTTGGGCATGCGTTCGCGGGTTCTTTCCTGAGGCGCCTTCATGTCCTAGAGTGGCGCCGGAAAATCAAGGGGCCGCCATGACGCACGCTGACTACGTAATCGACCAGATGATCAGCGCCAAGTCCATTGCCGCGCGGGTCGAGGAACTGGCCACCGAGATTTCAAGCCATTTCCGCGATACTGACAAACTGGTGGTGGTGGGGTTGCTGCGTGGATCCTTCGTGTTCATTGCCGATCTGGTGCGCGAGCTGGACCTGCCGGTCGAGGTTGATTTCCTTGAAGCCTCGTCCTACGGCAGCGCCATGCAATCGTCGCGCGAGGTGCGGATCATCAAGGATCTGTCGGGCGAGATCGCGCGCCGCGATGTGCTGGTGGTCGAGGATATCGTCGATACGGGCTTCACGCTGCACCATGTGGTGGGGCTGTTGCGCGCACGCGGCCCGGCCCGGCTGGAGGTCTGCGCGCTGCTGGACAAACCCTCGCGGCGCGAGGTGGATATCCGCGCTACCTGGACCGGATTCGAGATCCCGGACGAATTCGTGGTCGGCTACGGAATCGATTATGCCCAACGCAACCGCAACCTGCCCTTTATCGGCAAGGTGCGATTCCCCGAAGCGTGAGCGGGCGCAAAATCACGTTTGTGCGTTTTGACACGCTGCCGGGGGCGTCTTACCGTCATCATCTCATGGTCATTATGGAGCAGCCCCATGTCATTACGAACCACTTTCGCCGCATCGTTGCTG